>CAZEKS010000093.1:0-7750 GCA_964512795.1 uncultured Syntrophaceae bacterium | reverse complement strand
CCCTTAAAAGAAATTCTACTGTGAAATCCTCGCAAAACCTTACTTGCTCATCTTTTGGTCTTTTTTCCAAGAGTCGGATGGCGTTTCTAAATTCTCTGACCGCTTCTCTAAACTTTTTCTGGTATAAATACATATTTCCGAGGTTAAAATAGGCAAGAACCGAGTCGGGGGTCACATAGATCACCTTCCTGAATTGTGTCTCCGCCTCTTTAAGATCACCGCTTTTGTATGACAAGACACCTAAGAGATAATACGCCTCAACACTGAGATTGTCCGCCTCTATGATTTTTCCAAGGATATCGGCGGCTTCTTTATATTTTGCCTCATTCGCCAAGACAGTCGCCTTCGTAAGACAGGTGAGGAAATAGTTTTTGTCTTGAGCGATCATGTTATCGGGTGAGGAGGGGGAGGCCACGTCCCAGGGTTTCTCAATTTGCTCAGGGGGTCCGGGTATCTCCTGGGTCCCGGACCTTAATTCGAACGGGAAAAAGCTTTTTTCTGTGTCTGCCTCTTGGGGCGAGGTTAACCCTTCGATTCCCCAACCTGTTGGTTTCGACTCGAAACGAGAAGAAGGGGGGGCATCCAGGATTGACCCTGAGTGGTGCTTTTCTATTCCGGCTTCAAATGCGTGCCCTGACCCGTTCTGGTACAGGGCGGGAGTTGGCGCCGCTGAAAGGGTTAAATCCTCGATTTCGACCTCTGGCACAGCCATAAATGGCTTCATCGCGTTTTCTTGAGCAGGGCTTAACGTCTTCTTGTAGATAAATGTCTGCGGAAACTCCACTCTCTCAAACTTGTTGGTGATCTGCCATAGGGTCTCCGTAGGTCCGAGAAAAAGATAGCCATCCTGAGCAAGGCAGTTATAAAAATTCTCAATGACTCGCTGGGTGGTCTGAGAATCGAAATAGATAATGACATTTCTACAGAAGATAATATCTGCATTTTGCATCCTTTCATGCATAAATGGGTCTTTGGCTAAGTTATGATATTCAAACCGAACCAACGCTTTCACGTCATCTTTTAGCAGATAGGTTGAACCCCGGATATTGAAATACTTCTCCAAATATTCCTTCTCCAAATGGCCGATGTCCTTTTCAACATAGATGGCTTCTTCCGAGCAAGCTATTCCGTTTCTGTTTATGTCTGTGCCCAGGATGGAGATGTTCCACTCGCTATAAGAAGGGAGAACCTCCATCATAGCGATAGCGATGGAATAGGCCTCATCTCCCCTGGAACACCCCGCTGACCATGCGCGTATACACTTATCCCCTGAATCCACCTTCCTCTGAATGATTTCAGGCAAGATAAATCTCATGAGCACGTCAAACTGAGCCTTGTTTCTGAAGAAATAGGTCTCGCCTATCGTGATCAAATCGAGGAGTTCCCGTATCTCAAGCCGCCCCTCTGGATGGAATTTTAGAAGGTTATAGTATTCCCGGTAGGAATCGTAACCTCGGTGTTGTAAACGCTGCCAAAGAGCAAGGTGCAAGGACTGGTTCCTGCTTTCTTCAAAGCGAAGACCACTTGCTTCTATGACCAGTTCTTGAAAAAGACTGGAATCGTCCGGTGACAGGGGCAAGATATTTTTCATCGTTCAATTGTCGATAATTCAGTGACTTCTTTCTTCGTTAGAATGTGCTCCAAATTCAAGATGGGGATGATTCTTTCACCCACCCTTGCAATTCCCAATAGCATATCTGTTTCCATCTGCATAGACACCACTTCGGGTAGTGGCTTAATATCTTCCTTGGATAAAGCGATGATCTCCTTCAAGCTATTGACAGTGAGTCCGACAATGAACCTATTGACCCTGCAGACGATGATTCGTTTATTGGTTTCATCTCCCGTCTCTTTTGCAGTAAGTCTCTTTCTCAAATCAATTAAAGCAACAATATGCCCTCTCAAATTGATGACTCCCTCAATAAAGGGCGGGGCCTTGGGAAGAGGATAAACCTCTTGCGGTCGTAATACCTCGCGCACACAAGAGATATCCAACCCCAATTCCTCGCTCGCCACACGAAAGACCAGTATCTGTTTATCTTCTTTTTTCTCGACCCTTTCCTTTTGCATCTTTCACTCAACCATCACTCCCCTTGGAAGGCATGGCCTGAACCCTATCTTACCATCGAGACGATTTCTTCGGCGATGCTTTCCAATGGGAGCACTTTATCGATCACATTCATTTCTACGGCTGCCTTGGGCATACCGAAAACGACACAACTTTTTTCATTTTGGGCAACGGTTTTGCCATAGAATTGTTTGATAGCCTTCATTCCCATTGCTCCATCTCTACCCATACCGGTCAGGATGGCCGCCACACTTCCTTTTCCATAGGTCCTCGCTACAGACTCTAACAATACATCTCCCGAGGGCCTATGACCTCCCTGAGCCGGTTCATTCGAAAGGCTTATCTTTCCGCTTTCCTCTACCCTCATTTGAAAGTTGTCTGGAGCCATGTATGCCACTCCAGGTCGTATTTCTTCCGAATCTTCTCCAATCTTAACCTTGATTTTGCATTCCTTAGCAAGCCAATCCACCAGACCTGACAGAAAACCACTGGTGATGTGTTGAACGATAACGATGCCGCAAGGAAAATCTTCAGGAAGTCTTTTGAGTATCTCAAGAAGCGCCTGGGGTCCTCCGGTTGAGGCTACAACGGCCACGATCTTATCCGAGACTTCTTTCGTGGAAGCCTTAAGGTCAACGACGGACCTCTCTTTCCGCAATTTGCCTAAAGGCCGTTCCACGACTCTGACACCGGTCAAGAATTTTATCTTCGCGATCAAAGCCTCTCCAGACCTTTTCTGTCCCACTAACTCTAATTCTCTTTTGTCAATAACGTCCAACGCGCCGTGAGAGATGGCCTTGAATACTTTATCCATTCCCGCCTTAAAGACAGTCGAGGCGACAATCAGTATCGGGGTAGGGGTAGAGGCCATGATCTGCTTCGTCGCCTCAAGTCCATCCATGACCGGCATATCCATGTCCATGGTGATGATATCCGGTTTGAGGCGGGGCACGAGATCTACTGCCTCCTTCCCATCATTTGCAACCGCCGCGACGATCATCTGCGGATCGCAGTTCACGATATTGGTTAAGATCTTGCACATCAGCGGTGAATCGTCAACCACCAATACCCGTGTCAGAGCCTTGACTCCCTGTTCCATATCACTCCACTAATCGTTCAATGGTATCCAAAAGATTCGTCTGTTCGAATGCGCTTTTAACAATATAAGCGGCCGCACCGACCTCAATCCCCCGCCTTTTATCCTCTTCTTTCTGGAAGGCGGTTACCATCACAAAAGGTATATCTTTGTACCCCTCATTATTCTTCAGGGTCTTGCAAAGCTCAAATCCATTCATCCTCGGCATCTCCACGTCACTGACAACGAGGTCGTATTGGTTGTCTGCCATCCTATCCAATGCGTCTAAACCATCTACGGCCGTATCGACCAGGTATCCGTGGGTCTCCAGGATACTCTTCTCAAGCTCCCTGGTTGAGAAGGCGTCTTCCACGATCAGTATCTTTTTCTCTTTGCGCTTACTCTTGGGAGCGCGCCTCTTTCCTGTAGCTTGTGGAAGGCTTAAAGCGCTGTGAGCAATCAGGTCCGGGATATCCAGGACGGCCACCACCTCACCGTTTGGCATGATGATGGCGCCGCTTACATTCTTCACCTTGCCTAAGTGTTTCCCTAAGCTCTTTATAAATACTTCTCCCTCTCCAGCAATCTCGTCCACAATGAAACCGACTCGGCTGTTAAGGGAGGTCGCCATCACCACCAACATTTCTTTCTTCGCCTTTCCCTCATCATCCCCTGGCGGCGGAAGTCCAAGCACTTCATTCAATTTTACAAGAGGTACGATATGGTCACGGGATTGGATTGCCATTCTTCCTTCAATAGCAGAGACATCATCCACATTCACTTTGACACTCTCTGTAACGGAGAACATCGGAAGGGCAAAGAGCATGTTCTGCACTTTTACCAAGAGCACTTGAATGATGGCGATGGTCAATGGCAAGACCAAAGTGAATTTTGTCTCTTTATCCTTCTGAGTGTCCAAGATCACCCGACCTTTTATATTGGTGATGTCCCGCCTTACGATATCAAGCCCCATTCCCCTTCCAGAAACATCCGTCACAATCGGACTTGTGGAATAACCGTTCATGAATACTATATTCAATACCTCTTTGTCTGTCATCCCTTCCAAGTCGTAACTTGATACAAGCCGTTTCCTTAGGGCAGTTTCCTTGATCTGGGCAATATCCATGCCCCTTCCATCATCCTCCACGGTAATCACTACATTATCACCTTCGTGAAAGGCGGACATCTTGATGGTTCCTTCCCTTGGTTTACCAAGGGCAACCCTCGCCTCTGGCTCTTCAATTCCATGGTCTATGCAGTTACGCAAGATATGGATGAGAGAGGTTTTTATCCCCTCTAAGACCTTTTTATCAAGTTCAGTTTCTCCTCCGGAAATCACCAAGTTGACCTCTTTCCCTTCTTGAGAAGCGATATCCCTTACCATGCGGGGAAAACCCTCAAAAATGGTGGCCAGGGGTAACATTTTTATCTCTTTGACCTTAGCCTGCAATTCATCGATGACTGGGTCAAGATGAAATGCTTCCGTGGAGAAGTGATCATATAAGTTAAGGGTATGTTCCCTCAGCTTCTGGATTTGGGCCTCACATTGACTGAGCCACTTTGTCACTTCTCCATCTTGCGAAGAAAATTCCTTCTTCATCGCTTCACTTAAACTGGAAATACTTCTCTGCACCTCCTTGCTCAGCTTGGAAAGCCTTTTTGCCTGAGCGCTTATGGCAGAGGCCCTCATCTTGTTGATGACCACCTCCCCGACCAAATAAAGGAGTTTATCCACCCTGCTCAGCGGAACACGGATGTATTCCTCCGTCTGCGCAGGCAGATGAGGGGCTGCCGCTTCGCTCACGCGATCCACGACTTTTTCCGGCGTTTTTTCTCCCTCATGCTCCTCCTCTTGTCTACCTTTCCGCTGGATTTCTACAGCCTCTTTTTCCCTCTTGGGCCCTTTCTCCCGTTTCTTCCGTGTTCGAATTGCTTGTGCTGCAGAAATGCACTCTTCCAGCTCCCTGCATATATCCGTGGCATCGACATCGATCTCCACATCTATCTTTTTCTCTTGTGCTATCCTTTCTAAGATGATCCGGATGGCATCCAGTCCCTTAAATATTCTTTCTGCCATCAAGGAATTGAAAACAGCCCTTTTCCCGGCGACCTCTTCAAATATATCTTCTATCCTATGGGCGATATCCTGAATTTCATAAAATCCAAAAACCCGAGCCGCGCCTTTCATGGTATGTACTTCTCTATTCAGACTACTGGCCAGCTCAATGTTGTTGGGCTGCTTCTCTAACTCTACGAGTCCATTATCCAGTTTGGTCAGGTGCTCTTCGGTTTCTGCCCTGAAAATCGCAATGAGATCTTTCATCTCAGGCATGCTTCAGGTTCCTCATCCTTTCCGCTTCCTCTGCTTCTAACTTAAAGTCTGCGATGGCGCCCTTGAGTTCCTCCGATAATGTATTGAGCTGTGCCGCGGAGGCTGCCGCTTGTCTGGTTGAGGAGACGAACTGTTTGGTTACAGAATCTATTTCCCTCATGGCCTGCACCACCTGCTCTGATGCAAACTTTTGCTGTTGGGTCGCTATAGAAATCTCCTTTGCGGATTTGGCTGTCTCCTCTATCATCTCCAACCCCTTTTTTACCCAGTTGGTTGAACCTTCAATACTCATAATGGTCGAGTTCGTTTCTCCTTGGATTTCGTTTATGATCTGACGGATTTCCTCAGTCGATTCAGAGGAACGTTCGGCGAGTTTCCTCACCTCCTGGGCAACCACCGCAAAACCCCTTCCTACCTCTCCTGCTCGGGCTGCCTCAATGGCCGCGTTTAAGGCCAAGAGATTCGTCTGGTCAGCAATATCATCTATCAGTTTTGTGATATTGCCGATGGATTGAGATTTTTCACCTAAGGCGAGAATCTTTCTTGCCGTATCATTTACCTTCGTGCTTATCTCCTGCATCCCTGCCAGTGTGTCTCCTGCTAACCTGGCCACATTTTCTGCGTTCTTTGCGATACGCGTGGCAGTGGTGTTGAGTTCTTCAATGGTGGTGGTCACCTGGCTAACCCCGGAGGACTGTTCCGATGCGCCTGTTGCTTGCTCTTCAGAGGCAGCGCGAATCTGGGCCGAAGAGGTGCTGATTTGGAGACCTGCATTATGCATGTGTTTGACCATCCGCTTCGTCTCTTCATACAGCTGCGCATTGACAATGGCGCCTGCGATCTGGTTGCCGATACTCTCGGCAATGTTCAAGTCTGTCTCCGCATAGGCTTTAGACTTGGTCGAGAAAATGTGCAGGACTCCAATAACTTTATCTTTGGAGATCAAGGGAACCGCCATGAATGATTGAATTCCGCCCTGAAAATGAGGTAAGAGGGCCGGGAATCGGCCTACCACCTCGTCTCTGTCCTCTGTCTGTATGAGCTGGCTTGACCGCCTGCGCATGACCTCTTCGGTAAGCGAACCGGCAAGAGGGGTCACTTTCCCAAGTGCGCGTTCTGGAACGCCATGCCCCACACCGTATGCATTAGAGAATGTGCCTTTTTCGTGATTGATAATGGTAATCGCAATCCAATCGAAGCGGATCACCTTGTTTACTTCTTTCGCGAAGCGCTCATAGACCTCCTCAACGTTGAGCGTTGAGCTAATGATCCGCCCGATGTCGGCCACGATGGCATTCTCTTGAGCCAGCCGCTTTGCCTCCTCCTCACTTCTTAGCAATGCTTCCTCGGCCTGTTTGCGCTCGTTGAAAAGTTGTGCGTTGTCGATGGCGCCGGCGATCTGATTACCGACTCTTTCGGCAAGTCTCAGATCCGTCTCTGTATAGGCATTTGGCTTGGAGGCTCGCAAAGACAAGACTCCAATCACCTGATCTTTCGAAATCAAAGGGACAAATATTAACGATCGAAGTCCGGCCTGAAAAGTAGGTAAAAGTGAGGGAAACCGACGTGCCACCTCGTCCATATTATCTCGGATAAGCAGGCTTGACTGTGTGCGAGTTACCTCTTCAGTAACTGTGCCAGCCAAGGGAGTGATATCCCCAGCTTGCCGGCCTGGTACATCAATTCCTGCTTCGTAAGCGGTAGTTGAAGTGTTATTTTTGAGGTCGATAAGATTAATCATAATCCTGTCGAAAGGAATGAGCTTACGTGCCTCTTCAGCGAAGCGTTCATACACTTCTTCGATGTTCAACGTGGAGCTGATAATCCGGCCAATCTCGGCCACCGCTGCATTTTCTTGAGCCAGCCTTCTCGCCGTCTCCTCACTCTTTAGCAATGCCTCCTCTGAGCGCTTTCGGTCTGTGATGTCCCGTGCAATCCCTCTAAACCCTATCGGTTTACCTGATGAATCTTTTATTACTAATGCAGATGTCTCGATGTGTCTTTTAGTGCCATCTTTTCTTGTAATCTCATAATCACATACTTTACTGGGTTCCCCTGTTCGGTAGGCATGATTAAAGGATTCAAACAGTTTCTTGGCGTTCTCCTGATCTGCATACTGCCGGTTATTCATCCCCAGCAATTCCTTTTTGGAGAACCCAAAGATTCGGCACGCCGCCTCGTTGACAAAGGTAAAGTTACCGGCAAGGTCTACTTCGTAAATAGCCTCATCGGTGTTTTCAAGAATGTTTCGATATTTCTCCTCACTTTGGCGCAG
>CAZEKS010000092.1:0-7817 GCA_964512795.1 uncultured Syntrophaceae bacterium | reverse complement strand
TGGAACTGATCAGAATTGGGGAAGCATCTGGATGCCGTGTTCATCGTTCCCATAATGAGGCGGTGGGCCGGGAACACTGGGACAAGATCGAGAGATCCCTTCAAATGGAAGAAGAGGCAAGAGACCGGGGAATTGATATCGCCTATGACATGTTCCCTTATACCGCAGCCATGACGATGATGATCGCTATCTATCCTCCCTGGGCCCTCGAAGGAGGATGGGAAGGGTTGTCGGAGCGTTTGAAGCATCCTGAGACAAGAAGGCAGATTGAAGAAGATATCGAAGAGATGGTTCCGGGGTGGCCCACGTGGAAAGAGGGATCCTGGCCGCACAATCTCGTCAAGGCGACAGGCTGGAAGAATATCTCCATAGGATATATACCGAGTGAGAAAAACAAAGAATACGAGGGATTGAATTTAAGGGAACTTAGTGAAAAGGTTGGAAAAACGCCTTTTGATGCGATCAGTGATTTGTTAGTAAAGGAAAAAGGGGCGATCAGCCAGCTCATCTTTGGAGTTTCCGGAGACAGAGAAACGGATGCTCCTCTTCGTCAACTCATCAGCCATCGATTGGGAGGATTTGCCACCGATGCCGTAGATATCGGAGCGGGCCGTCCCCATCCGGCAGCGTTTGGTACTTATCCCCGAGTCTTAGGGCGATATGTGAGGAAAGAGAGGCTCCTTACCTTGGAAGAGGCCATACGGAAGATGACCTCCTTTCCAGGGAGTCGACTCAATTTGAAAGGGAGAGGCCTCATCCGGGAGGATTATTATGCGGACTTGGTAATATTTGATGAAGATCGGATCATCGATAAAGCGACCTATGAGGATCCGCGTCAATTTCCGGAAGGCATCGAATATGTGATTGTGAATGGCCAAATTCTTTGTGAAAGAGGGAATCTCCATCGAATTAAGCCAGGGAAAATCTTGAGGAGAGTTGATGAATAGAAGGAGGCGTCTAATCTCTCCTGAAAAAGGGATATGCAAATGATCACAAATGATGAATTCAATCTTCAACGTCGGATATCGGGTCTCAGGGCGTTAGACCATGTTCACGAACTGGCAAAAATTGGATACAGGTTTGTAGGAACCCAAGGGGATAAAAGATCGATAGAGTACGTTAGGGAACAATTCAAAGCCTATGGTCTTGGGATTAAGGAAACCCCCCTCCAAGCCCTCTCCTTCGAAGATGAGAAACCTCTTTTGAGAATTCTTTCCACTGGTGAGGAACTTGAGGGCATCGTCCCATTATTTTCGCCTTCGACGCCTAAAGGGGGCATTGAGGCCGATGCCGTCTGGCTTGGGGATGGAGAGGAGGAAGACTACAAGAGAGTCGATGTCAAAGGGAAGATCGTGATTCTCACCGAGGAGACACTAGGATACTCCAAGTTCTGGCTCGGGACCTTTGCCGACAGGGCAGTTCGTGCGGGGGCCGTGGGAATCATTTTCATTCATCCTATGCCATGGCCCTACCGGATGACCATGGAGGCAGGAAATTCCAACTTAACTAAGCGGTTCTGCGAGAAAAAGCTTCCTGCCGTCTGCATTTCCGCAGTTGGAGGCCTTAAGCTGATACGGGCCTTCTCCACTGGCCATTGCAGGGTTCGCATGGAAACGAAAACTCTGAATGAGGAGAGAGAGTCGGTCATTCTTTCCGGCATCCTCAAAGGAACGGAATTCCCGGAGGAAAAGGTTGGTATCTTGGCCCATCGTGACAATGCCATCGGTCCTGGGGCAAACGACAATGGGTCCGGGACTGGAATTCTGTTGGAAGTCGCCCGCGTACTCAGCAAGACGAAGCCCGGAAGATCGATCGAATTCATATCGACCACGGCCGAGGAGGATGCGACTCCAGGGGCATGGACTTACTGTCAGGTTCACAAGGCGGAGCTGGTGAAGAACATGAAGGCCCTGTTGGACATGGATATGGTATCCGTGGGCAGCATCGTCAAGCAGGTTGAAAGGGGAGAATGGCCAGATTGTGAACCCATCGTCCATCCGGACTGGTTGATGAAGATGGTGGACGAGGTGGCTGCCGATCTGGGGTATGGTTTTGGAAGAATGACCGCGTCCTGGGGGGTTCCTGAAGAGGGTCGATTTAATGAAATCGGGGTTCCTGCCACCGTATTCTGGGCGGCGGATGATCCTTACTACCATTCGGTCCATGACAGCATTGACAAGATCAATCCAAATAATCTCAAAGCAGTGGGGGATACGATAGCGCTTGTGGCCTGGAGATTGGCTAACCCATAACCCTTGTCACACACCCTTGAAAAGGAGGATAAAAATGGAGTCCAGAGAGCAGGTTTTGAAGAATGAGGTTTTCGCTGGCCTTAAGGAGGTCGGCCATAGACCAGAGGATGACATCTACGTCTGGTCCCAGGGAATGGCTTTTCACAACCAGAACCTTATCGACGGTCTGAAAGAAAATGTGAATGATTCAAAGTTAAGGGAAAAGGTTCTTTATGACCTCTGGAGCTACTTTTTCACAGTCGGACTGGAGAAAGTGAACAAAGTTCTGGGGATTGGGGAGAAGCCCAACGTCGACAAGATTAATAAGATTCTTGCAGGTATCCTCAACGATAAAAACCATCCCGCCATCCTCGGGATGGGAGAATACATTGAAGAGGCCTTTCTCAACTGGTTAAGAGCTTTTACCATTTATGATTTCAGCGCTTATGTGTACCTGGAAAAAAACCTTGGCTCTAAAGACGGTTTGAAAATTTACATGAGTCTATGGGAAAAATTTGCCCTCAGTGCCTTAGATCCTTGGAAAAAAACTTTTGGGATAAAGGGTCCATCCGATATTAGCATGGATATGCTCGGAAAGCTTTCGAAGGCCTACTGGGAATCGATCGGGACCCCCTATCATGTTACCAAACATAATAAGGATGTTCATGAGGCGGAACTTGGAGTTTGCGCCTACTTTGCAAACATGAAGGCGATTCTTGGAGAAGAAAAGGCCCGTTCAATGACCTTAAAGACGGAAGCGGCGACTTCTGTAAATTACTATGATGCGATTTTGAAGGCCCTGGGAGTTTTTGATAAATTTTCATTTACCATGGATAAGTTTCAGTGCTGTGGAGATAACACATGCCGGGTAAGATTTGAGAGGAGAAAATAGAGAGCTTTTTCCTGTTCGAGGGAGAAGGAGCGAGAAATGGACGAGGCAATTCACATTGCGAGGAGATGGCTCGAGGCAATGAATGCGCAGGACGTAGAGCGGATGAGTTCTCTCTGCTGGGAGGATGCCGTGGGAGAGGAAGTGGCAAGCCCACCGCCGGCAGTAGGTCGTTCCCAGATTGCGAAAAGCTATCGGGAGCTCTTTGAAGGCTTCCCGGACTGCAAGGCGGAGATCTTGAACATTTTTTCCGGTCAGGATCAGGTTCTCGCAGAGGTCCGCTGGAGTGGGACGAATCGAGCCGATTTTCGTGGAACGCCTGCAACAGGCAGATTTGTAGACATCCAAATAGCCTACATCTTCAAGATTGAAAAAGGCAAGATTCGAAGGATCACAGAGTACTATGACGGAGCAGCCGTTTCGACCCAAATGGGACTTTCCTGAGGCGAAGGCCCTCCATTCCGGGGCGCCTGAGTTCGTCATCCAAGGCGATAAAAGTGAGATGTGTATCGGACGGTCGACCAAAGCGATTGTAAACCTTAGTGCAATCGCCTATAACGTTGATCAGGTTCGAAGAAGAGTAGGGAGAAAGACGGATATCATGGCTGTAGTCAAAGCCGATGGGTACGGGCATGGTTCAGTGGAAGTTAGCTCGGCTGCCCTTAAGAGTGGCGCGAACTGCCTTGGCGTTGCAGTGCCCGAAGAGGGTGAGGAGCTTAGAAAAGCAGGAGTGGATGTCCCTATCGCGGTTCTGGGTTTGATTCAACCAGAAGAAGCCTACAAGGTGGTTCATTTTAACTTGGAACAGACCCTCTGTTCTCTTGAAGTCGCCGAGGCATTAAATCAGATCGCTTCCAATAAAGGAACCACGGTCAACGTGCATCTCAAGATTGAAACAGGGATGGGGCGGGTCGGTGTGCCACCTCGCGATGCATTGGCCTTTGTGCGGAGGATGGGGAGATTCAAAAACCTGAACCTAAAGGGGATCTTTAGCCACTTCTCCTGTGCGGATGAGGTGGACAAGACCTTTGCCAGGAACCAGGTCCAGGTTTTCGACGGGGTTGTGCGAGAAATCGAAGCTTCTGGAATTAAAATACCGAAAAGGCATATGGCAAACAGTGCAGCCATCCTGGATTTACCCGAGTCCTATTTTGATCTTGTGAGGCCTGGGATTATGATCTATGGCCTCTATCCATCGACCGAAGTGAGCCACAGTATTGAGTTGAAGCCAGCCATGACCTTCATGACGAAGGTGACATTTGTCAAGAGGGTTCCCTCTGGAAGTCCCATTAGTTACGGCCGAACCTTTACAACTCAAAAAGAGACCCTGGTGGCGACGCTGCCCGTAGGATACGCAGATGGTTATAGCCGATTGTTGTCAGGCCGGGGAGAGGTTCTGATCAAAGGGCATCGGGTGCCTTTAATCGGCCGGATTTGCATGGATATGTGCATGATCGATGTCTCCGGAGTGGAGAATGTCCAGTCTGGAGATCAGGTAATCCTCTTCGGTGAAGGACTTCCCGTAGACGAAGTTGCCGAGAAGCTTGGAACCATTAATTATGAAGTTGTCTGTGCTGTCGGGAAACGCGTGCCGAGGGTTTATATTGCATAATGAAAAAGGAGAGACGCCATGGCAAGAATATTGATTGTCTATCAATCCAAGACCGGTAATACAGAACGGATGGCAGAGGCTGTCGAAGCGGGTATAAAAGGAGAGAGGGTTAGCGTCATTCGGAAAAAGATCGAAAATACGACCTTGGAGGATCTTCTTGAACCTCAGGGTATCATCATCGGAACTCCCACCTATTTTGCGGCGACGACAGCAGAATTCAAAAAGTTGATCGATGAGAGCATCAAATGCTTTCCAAAATTGGAAGGGAAGGTAGGAGCAGCCTTTGCATCGTCGGGAGATCTGGGAGGAGGGGGTGAAACTGCAATTCTTGATATTCTCCGTGCCTTCTTAGTCCACGGGATGATCGTGCCGGGATTCACGTCGGGTGGGCATTACGGCCCTGTTTCCGTCGGAGCCCCTAACGAGGAAAGGAAAAAAGTGTGTACAGAATTTGGAGCGAGGGTGGCACGGCTCATCAAGAGGCTCTATGGGGATTGAAAAGACATAGAATGGATGATGGATTTTGATTTCTTAGGCATAGGAAAATAAGTCATGATCATAGGGATTCCAAAAGAGTTGAAAGTGGCTGAGAAAAGGGTGGCCATCACTCCTGCTGGCGTTAAAATGCTGAGGAAAGAAGGTCACATCGTTTTGATCGAAGCTGGAGCCGGTTTGGGGAGCGGTTTTCCGGATGAGAGTTACCTTCGAGCAGGAGCTGAGTTATGGACAGATCCCAAGGAGATATGGGCCGACTCAGAAATGATCCTGAAAGTAAAAGAGCCTATCGCACCGGAGTTTGATCGGATGCATGAAGGTCAAATTCTTTTTACATTTTTGCATTTGGCTGCGGATAAGGGGCTGACGGAGAAGCTTATCGAAAGAAAGATTATTGGCATCGCTTACGAAACGATTCAGACGGAAAAAGGTTCTTTGCCTCTCCTGGCTCCCATGAGCGCCATTGCCGGCCGTCTATCGATACAAGCAGGAGCATACTGTCTCGAAGCGAAGAATGGGGGGATGGGGATTCTAATAAGTGGCGTACCTGGTGTACGGCCGGCTTATGTGGTTATCCTGGGGGCAGGTGTTGCAGGAGTCCATGCCTGTTTTGGTGCGGTAGGGAATGATGCAAGAGTCAGCATTTTGGATATAAACCAAGACCGTCTAAACTTCATGGACGAAATTATGCACGGTCGTGTGACAACATTGATATCCGATGATGAAAATATAGAAGAGGAGGTTTTGAAAGCCGATCTGGTTATCTCATCTGTTCTCATTCCAGGGGCACGAGCTCCTAAATTGATTTCTCGAAAGTTGATCAAAGAGATGAAAAGAGGGGCGGCCATCGTTGACATTTCGATTGATCAGGGAGGATGTTGTGAAACGAGCTCTCCGACGACTCACGATAATCCAACTTATTTGGAGGAGGGTGTGGTCCATTATTGTGTGACGAACATGCCGGGAGTCGTTCCCAGGACTTCAACCATGGCTCTGACGAATGCCACGCTTCCATATGCGCTGGAGATTGCAAACAAAGGTTACGAAGGAGCCATGAAAGAGAATCTAGAGATAGCCAGGGGAATAAATCTGATCCGAGGGGAAGTGGTTCACAAGGCAGTAGCTAAAAGCCTTGGGATGAGCTATACGTCCATTTGCTGATTTATATTTCCTGAAGAGAAGGGGGTGATGAACTCAGAGATCGCCGTAAGAGACCAAGGAGGAAAGGGCAGTCGAAAATAATGTTTTCACTATTTATTGAAAGGAGGTATTCAGCATGGCTAAGAGTCTGAAAGAAATGAGGCACAATAGTTTTGTTGAGAATATGCGGGAACTGATGAAGATCTATCCAGAGCTTACCTGGGAGAAGGTCTTCAATGATGCAATGACCCTCTGGACACTTCATGACTATTCCGCTTTCAAGACCATGGAGGAGGAATTAGGAACGGACAAGGCTGTCAAGATGTACGGCAAGTTGTGGGAGCTAAGATCCAAACTGGAATGGCCGAGCCTCTGCGAAGCGATTGGTAAAAAACCTGAGGACAAACTCACCATTCATGATGTGGCCCAGATTATGGTCAAGAGCTTTGCGCTTTTCGGCAATCCCATGGAGATTGCGGAGGAAACGAAAGACAGAGTCACCCTGCGCTGTTTCGATTGCCCCTATACCACTCAGATCATCTGGAATCTACTCCCTCCCAAGGAGGCAGAAGACTATAACAAAAAAATCCAGGTGGAGTGCAACCACGCTATTTTTGAGACCTATCTGAAACTTGCAGGCTTATACGATCAGTGGCTATTTAACTTTCCCTCGCAGCTTTGTTTAACGAATCAATATTGCGAATTCACGTTCGTCAGGAAACAGTTGAAAAAGTAAACAGATCATGGCTTGACGGCTTAGACAGGGAGGGATCGGGGAAAGGAGGTGAGCACCCGGAAGGTTGTTGGAGCATGGTTTTTGAAGAGAAGAGTTCTTTTTTCATCTTGAGAAAGGAGGAGTACAAATGAAAAAGTTAATCTTTATCGTTCTGGCAGTACTATTTATGACCTTTCCAGCTTTTTTGGGCTCCGCCAGAGAAACCTCTGCCGCAGAGCCGATCAAAATAGGGGCGATTTTAGACTTCACCGGACCGGTGGCGGATTTGGGCCCGAAGTTCAAGGCGGGCATCGAGCTGGCCCTTGAGGAAGCGGGCTACAAGGTGGCGGGCAGGGAGATTAAGCTTATTGTCGAAGACGGTGCAACGGACGTCACGGTTGCCCTCGACAAGTTCAAAAAACTGGCGGATAAAGATCAGGTTCATATCTGTATCGGTCCGCTCATGGGCGATGCCCATCTGGCCATTGCACCCTATGCGGCCGAAAAGAAGGTCTTGATCACCTCTCTGATCAACGGAATGTTCGAGACGATAAAATACAAGACCTATCTCATCTACCCAACCACGGTCGACGCGCAGACTTATCCATTCGGCCAGTATGCTTTTCAAAAAATGGGTTACAAGACAATGATCACGGTAGGTGCAAATTATGCAGGTAAGATAGGTTATACGAACGGTGTTAAGAAGGGCTTTGAGGACGCAGGAGGGAAGGTGCT
>CAZEKS010000091.1:0-7986 GCA_964512795.1 uncultured Syntrophaceae bacterium | reverse complement strand
CCTGACTTTAAGAAATTACCACGAAACCAAGATTTGTCAATACCTAAAACAAGGATATAACTCAATGGAGATTGGAGGTAGAAGACCGGAAGGATGAGCTGAAGTTTATTGAAATTGACTCCTTAATATTTGAGACTGATATGCCCCCCCGATTTCCATGCCTTCCATCGGAAAGAGTGAGACGGTGTAGCTCCAAGAGGTTCAAGTTTTTCTGGTTTTTGATCGGTTGTTTAGGAAAGAATTAGTAATTTTGGTGTGGAATCAAAGGAGATAAAGAAATAGGATTGGGATGAATCATTCCCTCTTCCGGGAGAATTGAATCTTCTTGGTCTCTATCCCTTCTAATAGATATTCAGGGGTGGTCAACACTCTGAGTTTTCCTTCCAATGGGACCCCTTGTTTCAAATTGTGTTTACAGGAAAGGCAATCGGTCAAAAGGATAGCTGCTTTCACTTCCTCTGCTTCTTTCACTCTCCTTCGCGCGATGTCCCTCGAGAATTTAGGATAAAATGCCCTCACCCCTCCTCCTGCTCCGCAACAGAGAGATTCCTGGTGGTGATGTTCCATTTCAGAGAATTTGCTCTCAAGGCTTTTTAACAGTTCTCTTGCTCCATCATAAGATCCAAGCCCTCTTCCCAGATGACATGGGTCGTGATAAGTCACTGTTTCTGAATCGGTCGCCAAGGAAGTAAATGAGAAATGCTTACTCAAATAGGAAGGAAGCGTCTCAAAGATAAGTCCAGTTCGATATCTTTCATCATATTCCGAAAAAGTTTTAAGGCAGGTGGGACAGAGAAAGAGAACTTCCCGACCTCCAGCCTCTTTTATCTTCTCGATGTTCTGTTTGATTCGATCCGGGTTAGCCCGAGATCCTGTTTCGCCCTTCACCGCTTCGCAACAGACTTCATCAATCAATGTGAAATCTAATCCCATTCGTTGGAGGAGGTTAATGGCATGCACTGCGGTTTCAGTCTCAGTGCTCATTCCAACGCAACCGATGTATAGGACTAAAGGAGATTTCTTTTTAAAAGAGGAGAGTTCAGCTCTGGCTATAGTCCCATAAGGCGTTCCATACTGATCAATTGTTTGTTGAAGGAGATTGACCTCATCGAGTTGATTTGAGACTTCAGGATCCTTAAGGCTCAATCTCCTCAGATCCTTGATTCTTTTCCCAGCATCAATTCCAACCGGACACACCTCTCCGCAGAGACCGCAAGTGGTGCAGAGAAAGAGGCCATCCTCAATGCCCTCTTTGACCCCTCTCTGGAGGCATGAGAGAGCAACTCCCCTTCCACCAAGCATCCCATCCGTCCCGAAGGAAGGACCGATGGCGTTGTAAGTGGGACAGTCGAGAAGACAATTTCCGCAACCGATGCAATAGAGGAGATCCGAGAAATCTTTTCTTTCATTTAAGATTTCTCTCCTCCCATTATCTAAGAGAACGATCACTAATTCGTTGGGATCATGCATTCCGTAGAAAGTTGTCTTCTCAACATCCGAGGATCTGGATCTTCCCGCGACAATGTCGATGAAGGATGGAAAAATAGCACCTGTGGCAAGATAGGTCTCCAATCTGGCCATGAGCAGTCCATCTTGAACATTTGGGTAGACTTTATCGATAGAGGTGATGATGAGGTGTTTTGATCTCGTTCGAACCCGTGTGATATTCCCTTCGTTATGGAGGATTAAGACTGCCCCTTCCTTCGCAGCAATGGCATTGGCTCCTGTGATCCCGATCTTTGCCTTCTGAAGATAAGATTCGATATCCTCTTTCACAGCCTGCATCTCCTCTTCCGGGACAGGAGGAATCTTCTTGTTCAGATGTTTGGATAGAACTTCGGCAACCTCATAACGTGAGAGGTGGACAATCGGTCCGGTATAGTGGGAAGCTCTTCCTCCGGCAAGCTGATTGATCCGATCGCCAATATCCGTTTCAATCAATTCAATGCCATGATGGATTAGAAAAGGAGTAAGTCCAATTTCTTTGGAGATGTTTGACTTCGATTTGACGACGAGTTGCTCCTTACCGATCTCTTTTAATAAAATTTCACAGGCCTCTTTTGAATCCTTTGCCTGAATCACTTTAAGCTGATTCTTCTCAAGGGAGGAAATCGCCCTTTGAAGAAGATCCCAATTTCCTACAGACTCAGAGCGAATCCGCTTTACCTCTTCCTTGATCTTTTCAAAGTTGTCGATGGAGGCAAGATTCTGTTTCTGACGGCTTCGTGTCTCTTTAAAGGCACGCCTTTGGTTCTCCAATTCAGACTTTTTTATTTGCTTCCTTAAGACATCGTATTGTTTCTGGATTAACCCCATGTAACCACCCTTCTGGGTCATTGCGTCATAGAGTCGTTGGGTCATTGCATTAAAAACAAAAAGACGCTAGAAGAAAAGAAACCCCGGTCATCCCTCCTAAACCAATTTTGCACTTTTAAAGTTGATAAAACAACTCTTTTTGTTCTTCCCATTGGAAAATGGTTTCTGTTTGGCTATAATTTTTTGATATGAAGGAAACGGTCTGTCTTGTCAGTCTGGGATGTCCCAAGAACTTAGTCGATTCTGAAGTGATCCTCGGCCTTCTCTCCAAAGAGGGCTATCCTCTATCTACTGATCCTTTAAGGGCCGAAGTTCTCATCGTCAACACCTGCTCCTTTATTGAGGAGGCGACCAAGGAGGCCATCGAAACGATTCTTCAGCTCTCCCGTTTTAAGAAAGAAGGGCGCTGCCGTCTTCTCATTGTTTCTGGATGTCTCCCGCAACGATACGGAGAAGTCTTGGAAAAGGAATTGCCAGAGGTGGACCTCTTCGTCGGCACCGGAGCGTTTCAAAACCTTCCCAAGTTGCTGTCTCAGAAATCAAAGCGAAAGAGTTTCCTTCCCCAACCCGCTTTCCTTTATAATGAACGAACACCTCGAATTCTCTCCACCCCTCCTTTCATCGCTTACCTGAAGATCGCAGAGGGTTGTTCTAATGCCTGCACCTTTTGCACGGTTCCGAAGATCAGAGGTCGTTACCGAAGCAGAAAACTTCGATCCGTCCTAAAAGAGGCCCAAAGGCTTGCAGATCAAGGGGTCCAGGAACTCATCTTAATCGCCCAGGATACCACGGCTTATGGAAAAGACCTTGGAGATGGAACCAATTTAGAAAATCTCCTGAAAAACCTGGTCAAAGTAGAAAAGCTTCGTTGGATCCGGATCCTCTATTCCTACCCCAAAATAGAAAATTTCACCGATGAGTTTCTCGGACTGATGGCTCATGAAAATAAAATTTGCCCCTATCTCGATCTCCCCATCCAACATATTGACGATGAAATCCTCAAACGAATGGGGCGAAAATCGAAAGGGGCAGAAATTCGGAGTCTCTTAAAAAGGATTAAAACCTTTCTTCCAGAAGTCAGCTTGCGTTCTTCCTTGATTGTTGGCTTCCCCGGGGAAAAAGAAAGCCAATTCCAAGCCCTCCTGGATTTTGTGAAGGAGGCTCAGTTCAATCATCTCGGCGCCTTTAAATACTCTTCTGAAAAAGGAACGCCTGCCTCCCGACTTCCTCATCCCATCCCGGAGAGTACGAAGGAGGAACGTCTCAGAACCTTGATGAAGACTCAGAAAAAGATCTCTCTGAAAAAATACCAAGAGATGGTGGGCCAGAGGGGGGTGGTTTTCGTAGAAGGCCCGCAACGTGAACGAGGTGTTTTACGGGGGAGGCTTCAAACACAGGCTCCTGAGATCGACGGCTCTATATTCTTGTATGGAAAAGCTCAGCCTGGCGATTGGGTAGAAGCCCGAATCACCGAAGCCCTTCCTTATGACCTGGTTGGCAAAATCGAGAGGATTCTCAATTCTTTTTCGGAAAAAGAATAGGTTACCTTTTTGAGAATGAATGCGTCTATAACTGCATTTCCCTTTGTTCTATTTATGGCCCGATCCCAATAATAAGTAGAGGAACAGGTGGGCTACTTCTACCATGCCGAAGGATGTTATAAACTTCTCCCTCAAAATAAGCAATCCCTGTCGACAGTAGTCGGCCACCTTTTGGATCTCTTGCCATCTCCTTCATTGGGAGAATCTCCACGCCAACATTGATCACCCCACCACTATAGAACTGTAAATAATGTCAAAATGGTTTTTGGGGTTTCTGTTCATATAAATTAGAAATTTCTCATCTTCTTGACGGTTATATCAAAATGGGTTAATTTGAGAAGTCTTAAATCTTAATGAGATTAATACTATAGGAAAGGTTTTCACTCGGAAGCAAAAGAAATGGATGAAACGAGTGAACTGATCCAACAGAGGATCAAAAAGCTGGAGGTCTTGAGAAAGGACGGGGTCGATCCCTACCCAAACGATTTTAGGGTCAGCCATACCTCCAAAGATCTTCATGAGACCTTCGGTGCCCTACCGGATGAGGAATTGAAATCGGTTGGAGAGACCTTCTGCCTGGCGGGTCGGATCATGGCGATCCGTGACTTCGGAAAGGCCAGTTTTATTCAGATTCAAGATCGAAAGGGAAGAATTCAGGCTTACCTTCAAAAGGATATTGTCGGTGACGCTGCCTTTCAACTCTTTAAGACCATCGATATCGGAGATTTCATCGGATTCGAGGGTAAAATCTTTCGAACCAAGACTCGTGAACTCACTCTCCAGGCTCAGAGCTTTCGACTTCTTGTGAAATCTCTTCGACCCCTCCCGGAGAAGTGGCACGGTCTCACTGACATCGAAGCCCGTTATCGCCAGCGATACTTAGACCTCATCGCGAACCCCAAGGTTAAAGAGATCTTCCTCGAACGGATCAAGGCGATGCAAAGAATCCGGGATTTCTTTGCCCAACGGGATTTTATGGAGGTGGAAACCCCTATGCTTCACCCCATCCCCGGAGGCGCGACCGCCAGGCCTTTCAGGACCCATCACAATGCCCTTGACATGGAACTCTATATGAGGGTCGCCCCTGAACTCTTCCTCAAACGATTAGTGATCGGAGGGCTTGAAAGGGTCTTCGAGATCAATCGCTGTTTTCGAAATGAAGGGATCTCTACCCAGCACAATCCCGAATTCACCATGCTCGAGTTTTATCAGAGTTATGCCACTTATGAAGATATGATGAAGATAACCGAGGAGCTTCTCTGCTCCATGGTGAAAGATATTCACAGTGGACTCCGTCTGACCTATCAGGGAATGGAAATCGATTTTACTCCTCCCTGGAGGAGAATACCCTTCAAAGAATCTCTTTTAGAGTACGGAAAGATTGATCCGGTTGCCCTGAAAGAGCCATCCAAAGCGATCGAAGTGGCCAAGGGGCTGGGCCTGGAACTGAAAAAGGGAATTTCCCATGGAAGAGTTCTCGCTGATCTCTTTAAGGAGAGGGTCGAGCCTCATCTTCTTCAACCTACCTTTGTCATTCATTATCCCACAGAGGTCTCTCCTCTTTCTCGTCGGAACGGGAGCGATCCTGAGGTGGTGGACCGTTTTGAGCTCTTTATTGCCGGCCGGGAGATTGCCAATGGTTTCTCTGAGCTGAATGATCCCGTAGATCAACGGGAACGTTTCGTCCGACAGTTAAGAGAGAGGGGCGATGAAGCCGATGCGGTCCTCGCCCTCGATGAGGATTTTCTTCGGGCTCTTGAATTCGGAATGCCTCCCACGGCGGGTGAAGGGATTGGGATCGATCGTTGGGTCATGCTCCTCACGGATGCGCCTTCCATCCGAGATGTCATCTTCTTCCCTTTGCTTCGAATGGAGAAATAGTGTCCCATGAGATATGAATGGTTTATCGGTCTGAGATATCTCAAGGCCAAAAGAAAACAGACTTTCATTTCCATCATCACAATCATTTCCATTGTCGGGGTTGCGGTGGGAGTGATGACCTTGATCGTTGTCTTGGCTGTCATGAGCGGTTTTGAAAAAACCCTGAAAGAGAAGATATTAGGCACCCAGGCTCACCTCGTCGTCTTAAAGGCCAATCAGCAAGGCATGGATCATTATGAAGAAGTGTTGAAACAGGTTCAGGATGTAAAGGGTGTGGTCTCCGCCGCCCCGTTTATCTTCAATCAGGTAATGCTCTCTTCAGAGTCAAGTGTCTCCGGTGTGGTCATCAAAGGCATTGACCCGGACCGGGTGGGGAAAGTCACCGAATTGGCCCACAACATGAAGGCCGGCCGGCTCCAGGATCTGAAGGGAGAAAGTGATTCTCCAGGCGTCATCCTCGGAGCTGAGTTAGCCAAGCATCTCGGTGTTACGCTCAACGATGCGGTTCAGGTGATCTCTCCGCTTGGCACCATGACGCCCATGGGAATGATGCCCAAGATGAAGCGTTTTCGTGTCGTCGGAATCTTTTACTCCGGAATGTATGAGTACGACAATACCATGGCCTATGTCTCCCTTGAAAGTGCTCAGAAATTCTTCAGCATGGGAGCTCGCGTCACAGGCATTGAGATCAAAACCAACGACATCTATAAAGTGAAAGAGATTGGAAAAGAGATCCGGCAAAAGCTGGGATTTCCCTTCTGGACGAAGGATTGGATGGAGATGAACCGAAATCTCTTCTCTGCCTTGAAGCTGGAGAAGATCGCTATGTTTATCATTCTTGTACTGATTGTATTAGTCGCTGCTTTGAATATCATTTCTACACTCATTATGGTGGTGATGGAGAAGAATAAGGATATCGCCATTCTAAAATCGATGGGAACGCCTTCCAAGGGTATTTTGAGAATTTTTGTCATCGAAGGAGGCATCATTGGAGTGGTTGGAACGGCTCTCGGAACAATCCTTGGCCTCAGTATAGCACTCAATTTAGATAAGATCGTTGGATTTTTAGAAAACCGTTTTGGTTTCAAAATTTTTTCGCCGGACATATACTATATTGAAAAATTCCCTTCCCAGGTCAATCCGATGGATGTTGGGCTAATCATCATGACCGCTATCCTCATCAGTCTCCTGGCTACTCTTTATCCCTCCTGGAGGGCATCGAAACTCGACCCTGCTGAGGCGTTGCGATATGAGTAGGGATAGAATGTCTTTTAAAGAAAAGGCTCAGAAGGCCCTTTCCCGCGGGGAATGGAGGAAGGCGCTTGAATGCTTTCAAAATCATTGCGCCTCAGAACCAAAGGATCTGCGATCCCGGCTGAAGGTGGCCGAATTGCTCGAGCGTTTGGGTCAAAAGGAAGAGGCCGTCCAAATGTTTCGTAAGGTGGCCGAAGTGTATGCCCTGGATGGCTTTCTGCTTCAAGCCATTTCGATCAACAAAATGATCTTGAGGGTTGATCCATCCTCTCAGGATGTCAACCACCGGTTAGCACAACTCTATGCAGAAAAAACGAGAGAAATGAAACCCCTGCGTCCATTCCCGTACATCCCTCTCTTCTCTGAGCTCAATGAACAGGAGCTTCAATCCCTGCTCTCCCACATCCAAAGTCAAACCTTTCCGAAGGGATCCTTGATCTGCCGGGAGGGAGAAGGGGGGGACTCCCTCTTTGTCATCAGTCGGGGAGAGGTGTCGATTACCAAGCAGATGCCAGAGGGGAGAGAGTTGCGTATCCGCAACCTCAGGGATGGGGATTTCTTTGGAGAGTTTGGTTTTTTTATCGATCAAAAAAGACATGCCACGGTCCGGGCGATCACAGAATGCGAAATTCTGGAAATCTCCAGAAATGCGCTGAACAAGATGATCGAGATCCACCCCAGACTGAATGAGGTGCTCCAGAATTTCTTTAAAGAACGAATTTTGGATAACTTTTTCGCTCTTTCCCCCATCTTCTCATCCCTCGCCTCCAGCGAGCGAGGAGAGTTCATGAAACGATTTCATCTTCGTGAGATCCCTGAAGGAACAACTCTTTTCAAAGGAGGGGATCCTCCCACCTCCCTCTATATGGTGAGAAGCGGCGAAGTGGAGATATTTACTCAAAACCGTCATGGGAAAAAAGTGTCATTAGCCCTTTTGGAAAGTGGAAATTTTTTTGGTGAGATCGGGCCTCTCTTCGGCAAACCCCGCACGGCG
>CAZEKS010000090.1:0-7992 GCA_964512795.1 uncultured Syntrophaceae bacterium | reverse complement strand
ACCATGTAGCGTAATTGATCCGCCAGTTGGGTCATTGTTTCAGAAACGCGCCGATTCAGTTATGATACTCCTTTTCTAAAGGTAGATTCACTCAGTAGCACTTTAGATACTTCTTTTGTTAACAAATTGAGAGAAAGGAAACCCAAAGAGGAGGAACTTGAAAAAATAAGGGATGAAGTACTGGACAGCATGAAACCCGAGACAGGTATAGCAAAGAAAGAGGAAAATATTAGTTTAGTTAGAAAAATGGACAAAATGTTAAGTTTAGCATCGAAGGTACTTAAGAATTGCGAGGAAATTCAAGAAGAGAACCTGAAGGATATTTCATACATTTCCATTCTGCAATGTACGATGGCGATTTCAATATTGTATAAATTACTCATAGAAGACTGTATGTTAAGATTCAAAGATAGATCAGATTTGGCAATACTTGACAATTTAAGAATAGCAAAAGAATTCATTCCGTTGATTTGTGAAATTTTCCTTTTCAATAATATGGGCACAGGTAAACTAACCGTTGTTATTAGGGATAAAATAAGTAGGGATGCTGGCGAAGGTAATATCACAGATTATGAGAAATTTATTTCTGTTTTTTTATACTCTGACATTAGAGGAAAAGATTACTTGAAGTATATTAAAGCATTCGTGAAAAGGATAAAGAGGTCGTATATCGTGGATTTGTCGCTTTTTAAAATAGTGATTTACTATTTGTTTAGGTCAAAGGGTAAGAAAGAAGATGAGATCTATGAGAACCTTATCGGGGATTTAATTGTGACGGGGAAGGGCATGAAAAGGGTGGATAAGGGGAAAATTATTGAAGACTATAAGAAGCTAAAGAAGAGAAAATTAAGAGATATTAAGCAAGACTTGTTGGTTTGATAGCGAAATTATTTTGTATAACTGGTGCCTGGTCTTGAAATTTGGCAGAAGATTTTATTGAAGTGAGGAGCGAATCTGCGGACGACGCCTTAGATGTTAGAGGAATGTTTCTTGACTGCTTACTCTCAAATAGTGTTACGGTCTACGGACACGAGTGACGGACACGGGCACGTTATTTACTAGGTAATCTAGTGGAAAAGATGAGCGCCAAGGAATTAGATTTGGCCCCCATTATTTAGGTTTAGGTGCGGTTGGGAAAATTGAAAGTGGTTTAGAATCTACTCCCCTTTTTGTCATCTGTTAATAATCAAACGAAAGGAGGCTGACCATGAAAAGAGTGTATTTATTCTTAATTACCTGTATTGTCTTCGTCCACGGTTGTTCATATACTGTACCTTCGACAATATCACCAGCAGTCAATATCTACTCATCTTATGACGACAAAATAAGGGGACCGGTTATCTTAGTGATTGACAATAATCTAAGAACTATCAATCAGCGGATAAAACCTACAACTCATTTATGTTCTGCACATTCTTATCCAGTAATAATGAGTGATACTTTAGCCTCCTCCATTAAGGCAACAACTGACGCTGTATTTGATCAGGTGCAAGAACAGTCTGCATTACCGACAAAAGAGGAAATGCAAAAGATGGGTATCCAAGGGACTATTTATGTGAGACTTAATCGATTTTATCCGACTATAAGTTTTTCGAGTGGTTTCTGGGAAGCGCACGGAATGGCATCCTGCGATATTGTTCTAGATGTTACTGTTAAGGATTCAGGGAACAAAAGTCTTCTTGTTACAACAGTAGGGGGGACAAGAACAGCAGATGGCGGTGCCGGTGCTTACTGCGGCGGAGGTGCAACTATTTTATCAAACGCTGTATCACAAAGTATACGTGAAACAATGGAGAGGTATGCGGAAAGGGTTTCCAATTCAGACAAGATAAGAAGAGCCTTTGGGGGAAAAAAGGAGGAATAAGAAAGCTTGCGTTTACCTGAAAAGGGACTCCGGTGTCAATCTACGCTATTGAAAGTTTGTTTTTGTCGCAATGCAGGGGTGGGTTTTTAATGATGGAATTGGGACAATCTATTTAGTTCTCTTGGTGGAATTTGGTGAAAAAGTGAACGCTAAGAAATTATTAAATACCTTATTATTGATGCCTAATACCAAAGGATTAATGCAATTGCGCCGTTAGGCGCTTCGGAAAGATCGACGGTGGCAAACCTCTCGGACTTACTTCCGATTAAGGAATCTCCATTACCGCACAGAGGAACGGCTCTAGATTGGAATCGCGCCGCTTGTGGCCGTCCGTCCTTTGGCGGTGTTTACGTGTTTTGGTGGCGAGAGACTCCTGAGCAGTTTCTGCAATCGCTGCAGAATCGCCACCTTCATTTCCACGGCCCTGACGGTATTCATCTCGATTGGGAAATCACGCTCGATTCACTTCGAGTGGCGGAGAACGGTCTGCTGCCCTTATATGTCGGGAAGAACGCTTCGGATATTGTAAAACGTGTTGGACTGCATCTGAAACTGAAAACATCTCGTACAGTCCCGGCGGAGGCGGTCAACGGGGTCTGCGCGCGCATGACGACTTCCTGCCAAGTGCGGGATCGCCTCGACCGCCTGTTTCCGAATATCACCGACACACGTTCTCTCGCCTTGGATAACTTGGCATTGAGCTATGTGCAACTCCGAGGGGCTGGAGCATTCGTCGAGCGCTTCTATCTCGAGGACCTTGTCGTGGGTGCCTTCAGGCCTATATTCAATGTGGACTCAGAACGGTAACCGGCTAAACCGTCATGGGCAGCCTCTGGGTTGGTCTAGAATTTTAGCATTTTGAGAATATACTTAGTTCTCTTGGCGGAATTTAGTGGAAAAGATGAACGCAAAGAAAATAGACTTGAATCCCATTACCGAAGGTAGGCTCTGCGCTCCACGGCCAAATATCATCCCCGACTCAGGGCGGCTTGCTGACACCGTCGGATTTGAGCTTCTCGGTCTCGGTATGGGCAAAGACGTGGAGTTAGCGCTCCAAACTGCGTTGTCTGGGGGTGCGCTTTTCGCGAGCGGGCACGATGCTATAGTCATCTTTCGGCAAGCGCTCGCTGCCTCTATACGGAACATCGAGTCACACCCACGGGGCAGGCTGTTCCAGGAGTTCCTACTTAAGGGCCCTTACGAGGATATTGGGGGGATCCCAACGGCTTTGGTCGGTCAGCGCCTCTCCGACGCTGACTCCGCCGCTGCCATCACATTTATCTACTCGCACATGGTCAACTGCTTCAAAGGTGGGGTCACGGAGTTGCTTGCTGCCAAAGCCTGTTTGCACCTGCTGAGGCGACTTCAGCAGGACGGCGAACTACCCAGAAACTCCCAGCTATATGTCGGTGATTCGGTGGGCATCCATAGGGCGAAGGAAAAGGGCCTCCTAAAGGGCGCCGACCTCCACATCCTGATCGAAGAACGCAGACCAGATACAGCGCCGAGTATCACCGTGGCGGGCTTGGCGGAAGTCAAGTCATACATCCGATCCGAAAGCAGTCTCAGGATACAACTCAATCAGCATCTTCAACGAGTAAAGCGAGGACTCCGCGCAGGGGGCATCGATTACAGTGGCGAAAGAGTCAACGTGGGTTATGGGAGGGACCGTCGGGTTGCACGCATTGCCGTTCTCCCCAGCGACTGGAAGCTGCCTCGATCATTCCGTTTCGAAGACTCGGAAAGCGGACGTTTGCTTCACGTAGACGCAGGTGAACCTCTCCGAAAGGATGACGACATCACTCAGATTGCGGATAATGAATGGCATATTACCTTGAGATGGTCGAAGGAGGCACTGGCCCAGGCTGCCTATGAGATGACCTTTTGGTACATGGGAAAGATTGGTGAGATCATCTATGTGCAGTTCATGCCGAAGGGCTGGGAGAAGATGACGCAGTCTGATGCTGGACGAAACGCAGCTAAGATGATGCTCTACTATGCCATTCTGCGTTGCCGTACCATGCGGGAGGAGCAACGGGCCATTGCTCTCTACAACAGCTACGGGTACGGGTATGCACTAGGGATGAATTATAAGAACGCCGAAGGGAGGCGTGAGATGTTGTGGCCTCAAGACCTAGATGAGATCTTTTCTGCGGGCAGGACTAAGAACGGGTGCATGATACGTTAAACGCAAATATACCAAGAAGAATGTGGAGCCAGGGCTTTAATTTGAGGATCTTTAGAATTTGTTTAGGCTCTCTTGGCGGAATTGGGTGGAAAAGGTGAACGCTAAGAAAATAGACCTTGTTGGGCGAAAGTGTGTTATGACGTTGTCCTTTTTCTTGACAGACCAGGTACGTGAAGCAGGCCGATGGGAATAATAGAATAGTAAAGGGGGTTGATAATTTATGAAATTGTATACGCTTATCAAGCACGGAGTTATATTGATATTTGTTCTAATTTTATTTGACGGATGCGCGTCTAGAGGGGCAATTAAGGGAACAACTCCGATGACACTAAAATTGTCCACTTATAAAACAATGCTTTTTAGTGTCTCTTCCCAGGTCCCTGGATCATCGGAAGAGATGGTTCAACTTGAAGCCGTGACTATCGCCAAGCTTCGGGAAAAAGGGTTGTTCGACAAAGTTATTTCAGGCTCGTCTTCTCCAGATGCGCAGGCGGATCTTCGACTTAATGCAAAAATAATACAATTGAAGAGAGTGAGTTCAGGAGCACGTGTGATGGTTGGTGCCATGGCTGGGCGTGCAGGGATAGATGTTGAAGTGGAATTACTTGATTTAAGGGAAAGTAAAAGCATAGGGACCTTTATAGCACAAGGCAGGTCTTCGGGTGGAACTGTATTTGCTGGAACCACACCTCAAGCTGTTGAGCGCGCCGCTGAACAGATAGTTGAGTTTATACAAAAAAACATGTAGTAGGTAATTTTAGTAATAAACTAATGAAAATAGGGACGCATACCATTTTATGAGACGAGTCATAGGGGACTAAGTTCGGGTTTTCGATCAAAGCGGAATTTGGTGGAAAAGATGAACACTAATAAATGAAAGTTCACCCTCGTAATAAGTTTCATACTTCGTGAGAGGAGACTGTGAAGGATGATTCTAAAGTCCGTCCTTATTAGAAACTTTCGTTCGATCCTAGATGAGACGCTCCATTGCGAGAACTTGACAGCTCTTGTAGGGGCGAATGGTGCGGGAAAATCAGCCCTCCTCCGAAGCATCGATCTTTTCTACAACCCAACCCCCAGAATTGATATGGACGATTTTTATAATGGGGAGACAAACCAAGAGATAGTAATCACAGTCACTTTCACAGGTTTAAATCAAGAAGCTAAGGACCTCTTCGGAAGCTACATTCAGGGAGAGAATCTCACTGTGGAACGTGTTTTCAGATGGGAAGGAGGGAAAGTGTCATGGAAATATCATGGGGCAACCCTGCAAAATCCTGTTTTCCAGCCCATACGTGACGGGTTGGCAGTAAAGGACCGAGGGAAAACCGCGAAAGAAGCTTATGACAGGGTAAGAGGGGCTCATGGATATGGTTTGCTTCCTGGGTGGACGAACCTGTCGGCTGCTCAGGAAAACCTGAAAAACTGGGAAGCCGAACATCCTGATCAATGTGAAAGGCAGAGGGATGACGGGCAATTTTTCGGGTTTAGGGAAGTGGCGCAAGGATACCTGGGCAAGTTTACACGGCTGCTGTTCATACCTGCAGTAAGGGATGCATCAGAAGACTCATCGGAAGGGAAAACCGTTTTTAGCACATTAATGGACCTTGTTGTTAGGAGCGTAATTGCAAGAAAAATAACTTTCGTAAACCTTAAGGAAGAGACCCAGCGTAAATACAAAGAGATAATGGATCCTGCCAATCTTACAGAACTTGACACCCTGGCAGAAAAAATGACCAAAACCCTTGAAACCTTCGTACCGAACACGAAGGTAGATCTCGAGTGGCTTAAAACCCCTGACGTTGACTTCCCCGCGCCACAAGCAAACGTCAAGCTAGTTGAAGACGGGTATTCCTCGACTATAACCAGAACGGGCCATGGCCTCCAAAGGGCCTTCATACTGACAATGCTTCAACACCTCGCAATCGCCCAAGCTGCACCGGTGACGCCCCCACCTCAGGAGAGCCAGGAAAAAACGGAAAGAGCGCTGGAACAATTACTCCCGGATGTCATTATAGCAATAGAGGAACCAGAACTATATCAGCACCCGAACAGGCAAAGGCATTTAGCAAGGATACTCCTGCAGCTTGCAACCGGGAAAACTCCTGGTGTGGCAGATAAGACGCAAATAATTTACGCGACTCACTCTCCTCTCTTCGTTGGGATTGACCGAATAGATCAGATAAGGCTGCTCAGAAAGTATCAAAACGAAGGGAACAAGCCCAGAGTCACAAAAGTAATCAGTACAGACCTCGAAAAGGTGGCAGAGGCTGTATGGAAGGCGGGCGGGGAACAAAAAGAAAAATTCACGGCCACAACTATGCTACCACGTCTTCAGACAATCATGACGCCTTGGATGAGCGAAGGGTTCTTCGCTGACGTAGCAGTTCTCGTGGAGGGGGAGGACGACAGGGCAGCAATCTTGGGCGTAGCCAAAGCAACAAAAGACATCGAAATGGAAAGCGAAGGTTTCTCAGTCATTCCCTGCGGAGGAAAGACAAACTTGGATCGCCCTGCAACAATCTTCAAACAATTAGGGATACCGGTTTACATAATCTGGGACAGCGACAAAGGAGACAGTGAAGCCGACCCTAAAGAAAACCATAAACTCCTTAGGCTGATGAACCAACCGCAAGATGATTGGCCTTCGAAAATCGAGCAAGGCTTCGCATGTTTCGAAAACAATCTGGAAACAACCCTGGCCAGTGAAATCGGCGCAGAATTTTTCGAGGAGCGCCTCACCGAGTGCAGGAGTGGATTCTGCATCCCGAAGAAGAAGCACGCAATAAAGAACCCAACAGTTATTGCAACGATAATCCAAAGGGCTCAGGAACAGGGCCGCACCAGTATAACCCTTAACAATATTTTGGATAAAATCTTGGCTCTGAAAAAATAGGAACGGTCGAACTTAGTGGAAAAGGTAGACGGTAGGAAAATTGTCTCGAGTATAATTGCAAATTAGAAAATTATCAAATGTCAAAAGAAGACACCCCCTTCCATGAAAGGGTTGAGCACTAACCAAATATTCGGACAGGAGGGAGCATGAGTATTGCCAGACTGTTAGAGGCATGCCGATTCTATGACCACCCTTTCGCCACATGGATTGCAGAGGCCGAAAAAGAGACTGACCTGGCCGAGTGGTTCGTCGATCCTATAAAAGTAAAAGGGGACGGTTCTATTTCCCGGGGGATAGTGTATAGTGGATAGTCTTGAAATTCGACAGAAGATTTTATTGAAGTGTGGAGTGAACTTGCAGAATTATGATTTATGGACACGCCTACATGCCCTGTACCATGATAAGTTCAAGGCTTGCCGGTAGGCAGGGGAGGATTCGTGCCATTCGTTGTAATTCGTGCTATTTGTTTCTGTTTTTTGGGAATTTAATGGAAAAGGTGAATGGTAGGAAAATGGGCCTGGCTTTTAATGGGTGATTCATTCTTCTGCGCTGGAGATCTTGATCTGAAAAAGAAAGGCATCATTCGTAAATATCAGGCGAAGAAATTATTTGTTTGAAGTTTATTTGTTCTTGGCGTATATATAAAATAAAATTGGGAAGGTGTTGATCCGATGGGGAAGAGACCTTTTGAAATTCCGTCAGAAAAAATTGCTGATTATTGCCGACGTTGGAAGATTACTGAATTTGCTCTTTTCGGTTCAGCGCTCAGGGATGACTTCGATCCGGAAAGCGATATCGATGTGCTGGTCACCTTTGACCGAGACGCCCATTGGACTCTGTTCGACATGGTTGATATGCAGGAGGAATTGAAAGCTATTTTTGGACGCGATGTTGATCTCGTAAGTCGACGTGGTATTGAATCAAGCCAGAACTATTTGCGTCGAAAAGAAATATTATCCTCAGCCAAGGTTATTCATGTCTCGAGATAGTGCCTAGTAGATCGATTCCTAATTAACATATCAGTTAATAGGGTCAACATGGCCA
>CAZEKS010000089.1:0-8015 GCA_964512795.1 uncultured Syntrophaceae bacterium | reverse complement strand
TCTGCATTTGGAGACATATTTGAAGACTTTTTTGGGTTCGGTGCAACCGGTAGACGCAGGAGCAGAGCCCAACCTGGCACGGATTTGAGATATGATCTGAAGATCTCATTCCGTGATGCTGCCTTTGGTAAAGAAACCGAGATTGAAATACCTAAAAATGTGATGTGTGACGTCTGTAATGGATCTGGGGCTAAACCGGGGACTTATCCTACTCAATGCCCGAGTTGCAGAGGAACAGGACAGGTAACGCGCTCACAAGGGTTTTTCACAATCAGTACAACTTGCAGCGATTGTCGTGGGGAAGGAAATATCATCTCTCATCCCTGTAAAGAGTGCCGAGGACATGGAAAGGTAAGAAAGACGAAAAGAATCCAAGTAAAAATGCCTCCAGGCGTTGATACCGGCTCCAAATTAAGAATTCGCGGCGAAGGAGAAGAAGGAGAAAGAGGGGGGCCTCCTGGAGACCTTTTCCTTTTTATCTATGTGGAACCAGACGATTTTTTTTCGAGAGAAGGAGATGATATTATTTGTCAAATACCTATCAGCTTCCCTCAAGCTGCTCTGGGAACGGAAATAGAAGTTCCTACTTTAAATGGCAAAAAAAATTTGAACATACCAAAAGGAATTGAAAGTGGAGAAATTTTAAGAATAAAAGGAGAAGGATTCCCGAAAATAAGAGGCTACGGACGGGGGGATCAAATTGTTCAAGTTATTGTAAAAACACCTAATAATTTGACAAAAAAGCAAGAAGAGATGTTGAGAGAATTTGAAGCATTGAGTGGGAAGCCAGGAAAAGGAGAGGGTGGCTGGAAAAGTTTTTGAAGGCAGAGAATTAATAGTTAACATAATATATCTTATCAGACACTGTATTGGAACCTAAAAATTTTATTTCAGGGATTATTCTTTCTGGTGGTAAAAGCATTCGGATGGGAGAAAACAAAGCCTTCATCAAAGTTGACGGGGTCCCTATTATCAACAGAATTTACGATTTATTTAAAGAATTGTTTCAAGAAGTTATTATCGTCACTGATCAAAAAGGTGTTTTTAAGAATTTTGATTCGAAAATTTATTCGGATCTAATTCCCAATAAAGGCTCATTAGGAGGTTTATATACTGGAATATTCTTCTCCTCTTTCCATTATTCTTTCTGTGTTGCCTGCGATATGCCCTTCATAAAAAAATCTTTAGTTCAATATTTGATTAATAATATTGAAGATGAGGATGTGATTATCCCTCGAACAAAGGATGGTTTGCAGCCTTTACACGCCATTTATTCTAAAATGTGTTTAGAACCAATAAAACACACTTTGGAGAAAGAAAAATACAAGATTATTGATTTTTATAACATGGTTAAAGTCAAGATCGTCGAAGAAAATGATCTCGTTTCTTTAGATCCACTCAAAGAGTCGTTTATTAATGTAAATACACCGGATGAATTATTTTCCCTAAGAAGAGATAAGGACCCCCGCCTAAAATGAAAAGGAAAATAACTTTTTGTTTCATTTTTACATTTTTCATCTGGGGCATCTTTTTTATTCGAGAAGGCCATTCAAAAAGTGTTAGCGAAGATCAACAGCTGATATGGGTAGGAATCGGAGCCTTTAAGGACGGCTTTTATGATATTGCTGAAAAACAATTTACGTCTTTCATAAAATTTTATCCGAAACACGACAAGGTTTTTGACATTTGTTATCTTTTGGGAAGGACGTTAGTCATAAAGGGAAAATTAGGAGAAGCCAAAAAGTTATTTTCAAAAATTATCAATGAAGGCAGTCATTTTGCAAATCTGGATGATACCCTTTTGGGAATGGCCGAGCTGGAAATGAGGTTAGGCAATCGGCAAGAAGCTGCGAAACTTCTTCTCGCCATTATTAATAAATTCCCAAAATTCGAACAGATCGACTATTCTTATTATCTTTTAGGACTGCTCGAACTTGGATCGAATCAATTGAGTCCGGTAGACTCAACTTTTACAAAGGTTTCTCAATCCTCGAAAAATAACGAATTAATTCTTTCCTCGCATTTTTGGCTGGGCATCTTATCTTTTAGGCAGAAACAATATGAAAAGGCGGCTGCTTATTTTCAAGCCCTATGGGAAAACCCTAAATCTGTTCCCCCAGAGTACATAAAATATGCCTTATTCTGGCTTGCCGAATCACAGTCAAGGTTAGGCAAAATTGATGAAGCCAAACGTCATTACCAGATATTCTATGACCGATTTAAAAATGATTCTCTCGCCCCGGAGGCCTACTGGAGGATTGGTTTTTGCGAATATCAATTGGGGAATATCAATAATTCCATAGAAACTTTCCAATTATTTAAAATTCAGTTTAAGGATTCGCCTCTCTTTTTATCCACCCACTATTTGTTAGGGAAAATGTTCCTGATGAAAGGGGATCACCTCGCTTCGATAAAGGAGTTAAATTTAATTCTTAATTCCTCACAGGAAAATAGCTGGGGAGGGGCTTCTCTCCTTACACTCTATTGGAATTACATTCATTTGAGCGAATTAGATGGAGCCAATCGGATTTTCCAACGATTACAAAAATTGAACCGTTTCGAGGATGAGAAAATATTTATTCAATGGTTAAACGCTCAAATGTTTTATGCTGGAGGGGAAATATTGGAATCCCTCCCCTATTATTTCAACATCCTCAATACACGATTTAGAGAACAAGCTCTCTTCCAGATAGGAAAAGGATATTTTTTCGAAAATAAATTCAGGGAATCCATTACCAATTTAGAGATTTTGTTCCTTGAATTTCCAAATTCCAAATATCTTGGAGAGGGATTATTTATAAAAGGAGAATGCCTTGCTAAATTGGGAAATTTGGATCAGGCATTAGAGACTTACAGTCTCATCCTTCGTCAAAACAAGAATAATTTATGGCGCCTTTTTGCTCTCACCGAGATAGGCGTCATCTATTCATTTCAAAATGAACAGGACAAAGCCGAAAATGCCTTTAAGAAAGTGATAGATGATTTTCCCAATCATCCTTTGTTCTATCATGCCGCATTAAAATTGGGGAACCTAAATTTTAGAAAGAAAGATATTCTTGAAGCCGTCCATTATTACTCCATCGTTCTGAAAGGAAATATCCTAGAGTTATTCGGTGAAGCCCACTTCAGTTTGGGTGAAATATTTTATCAGCAGGGGAGATATGAAAAAGCCCTCCACAATTTTGAAACAGCGATGCGATATTTAAAAGAGACCTCTTCGTGGTTTTTTCTCACCCATTTGGAGATTGGGAATCTAAAAAGGAGGGACGGAAAATATGAGGAGGCGAAAAAATCCTACATGTTCATCCTCGACCAATCAAAAGATGACGAGATGAAGAATGCAGCAAGGGAATTATTGAATCGGATGGAATCCCGTTGAGAAGGTTAAAAATGAGTGCAACGGTCAGGGCGGCGAAGGGAGGTTCATTAGCGGGTTACATCTTAATTATATAAAATACTCTTAAGGGAATTAACGTTTGTCGTTGCCGAAGCTCGTATCGAGGCTTGTTATGGATGCTGGACAATCGAGCTTCCTTTTTTGAGCTTCGAATTTCGATAAAAGCTTCGTCACCGACAAACGTAGCATTTATTATAACGATACGGGCTTCCTAACCGTAACCCTAACCTGAAAACTCGTAGAATTTCCGTGGAATGGGAAAAGGTTTCCATTCAAAAAATGGATATCAATGACTTAGACGAGGTCTTGTCCATAGAGATTTCCGACTCCCTCACCCCTTGGTCGAAGAATATGTTCGTGGAGGAAATGCGAAATCCTTTTGCCTATTGTTTTGTGATGAAGATGGAGGAGGGATCCAAACAGCCTGTGATCGGTTTTATCTGTTTTAGGAATGTGACAGATGAATCCGAGCTTCTCAATGTTTGTGTGCACCCTGTTTATAGGCAATTGGGTGTCGGCAAAAAACTGATGGAATTTTATATTGATTTTAGCCGCCAAAGGGGAAGCAAAACTTTTTATCTCGAGGTCCATTCTTCAAATCACTCAGCGATCCATCTCTACCAATTGTTCTCTTACCAATCATTGGGGATAAGAAAAAAATTCTACCAAGGTAAGTTCGACGCTCTCCTTATGATGAAAACAGTTTAGTCACGCTTTAACTCAAGGTCTTGAAGCTTAAGATTTATGCCCCTGCAAACTGACGGAATGGTTGTATCCAACAAGAGAATCAAATCGGTTTATTATCTCTTGGGGATAAACTGCCCTCCGATTGCCGATCAAATCAAGCCTGGGCAATTTGTTATGATCAAGGTTTCTGACGATCGGTCTCCACTTTTGAGGCGCCCCTTTAGTGTTTACAAAAGCTACCCAGTCAGCCATCCAGAAAAGAGAAAAAGAGGTTGTTTATTCATCTTGTATAAGAAAGTGGGAAAAGGAACTCGAAAGATGACGACCTTGAAAAGAGGAGAAAAGGTAGATCTGATCGGCCCATTAGGAAACGGTTTCATATTACCCCCCCTCCCCTCTTCTACAAATATTATTTTAATTGGAGGAGGAGTAGGGATCGTTTCACTTTATCCCTTGGCCGAAGCGTTGAAAGGCATGAAATTATTTGTTTTTATCGGTGGAAAGACACAACGTGATATATTATGTGTGGAGGATTTTAAAACATTCAATTCAAATATTTTTGTTGCCACAGAGGATGGAAGTCTGGGCACGCAAGGAACAGTGGTCGATCTTTTTTTATCCCAAAGAAAGAAATTTAAAAGAGATGAAGAGCGCTATCTCTATGCTTGCGGTCCAGTGGCGATGTTAAAAGCCTTGGCAGGAATTGGAAAACTGAAAAATTTCATATGCCAGGCATCCTTAGAGGCAAGAATGGGATGTGGTTTTGGAGCTTGTTGGGGATGTGTGGTCAAAACAAACCATCCTAAGACACCCTATCAACGCGTCTGCAAAGAGGGGCCCGTTTTCACTTTAAAAGATATCCTGTGGGAATAACGATGTCTACGATTTGGAATCCAGACCTATCCGTAACCATAGGGAAAATTAGGCTTAGGAACCCCGTGATCGTTTCCTCTGGGACATTTGGGTTTGGTGAGGAATTTGAAGATTTCTTTGACCTGAATCACCTGGGCGCCATCATCCCTAAGGGAATTTCATTAAAGCCTATGAAGGGGAATCCTCCGCCTCGAATTTTTGAGATAGAAGGAGGAATCATCAATTCCATCGGACTTCAGAACCCTGGTTTCCAAGAGTTTATCAAAAATAAGTTACCCTATTATAGAAATTTAAAGACCCATCTGATCATCAACTTTTTTGGAAATACTCAAAAAGAATATATTGAATTGGCAAGGCGGTTTGATAGGATTCCCGGCATTTCGGGCCTTGAGATGAATATCTCCTGCCCCAATATCAAAAGAGGTGGAATTGTTTTTGGCACCGATCCACGCATGGCCTACCGCCTTGTCCAGGCAATAAGAAAAGCAACCGCACTCACTTTGATTGTGAAATTATCACCCAACGTAACGGACATTGCTTTAATGGCGAAGAGTGCAGAGGATGGAGGAGCAGATGCTGTCTCCCTTGTGAATACCTTCAGGGCTATGGCCGTTAATATTCATACCCGAAAGCCAGAATTGGGAAATGTGATTGGAGGTCTCTCAGGCCCGGCCATTAAACCCATTGCATTAAGAATGGTTTGGGAGGTCAGCCAGGCAGTTCACATCCCTATTATTGGGATGGGGGGCATTATGAATGCAGAGGACGCGATCGAATTCATTCTGGTGGGTGCTTCAGCGATCCAAATTGGCACGGCCAATTTAATTAATCCAAGAACAGGGATAGAAGTCATTCGCGGAATAAAGAATTACCTTGTCCACAGTAAAATAGACCGCATTCAAAAATTAATTGGCGCTTTTCGATAAAAAAGGCCGCCTGATTCATCCTTTAGGATGAAGAATCAGGGGCCTCTCTTTATAAGAACGTTTGAAAATGGGATCCCGTCAAACTTCATCTTTCATGATCTTAGGTGAGATAAATATCAACAAGTCTTTTCTTGTGTCTGATTTTGTCTCCTTTTTGAATAACCATCCCAACAGTGGGATCTTATTGAACAAGGGAACACCTGTTGTCCCATCGTCTTTGTCAATGGTATAGATCCCTGCAATGGCTATGACGCCGTTGTCCTTGATCAATACCTCGGTAATGGCCTCTTTCTTGTCAATGCTTGGGACATTAAGAACTGACTTAGTAAAATCCGGAGCATCCTTCTTCACCTTAATGATCATCTTGATGTTTCCATCATTCGTGACATGAGGAGTCACTGTCAATTTGATATTGGCATCAATAAAGTCAGTGGAAATGGTTCCTTCGGTAGTGTATTTCGGATAAGGAATTCTTAACCCCTGCTCAATCGACGCCTCTTTGTTATCGAGTGTCGCAATCTTAGGACTGGAAATAATGTGGGCGTCTCCTCTGTTCTCGTAGGCTGAGATAGCGATATCCAATTGTTTCAGTCCAAATTTATCTCCCGAAGTGAATAGAAATTCAAGGATGCTTACTGCCCCACTACCACCCGTGGGAAGAACAGCGGGTAAATTAACAAGTTTATTGGTTATCGTTGATGTGCCTGGCCCTGGCAAGGTGGTCGTGGAACCGGTCCCCCCTCCTACATCCGCCGTCTTATTCCCTTTCCCTGTACTCGCTAAGAACCCCCAGGATATCCCTAAATCCCTTTGGAAAGCCAAGCTTGCTTCAACAATCCTTGCCTCAATCAGAACCTGGGGAGTCTTCGTATCCAGAGATTTTATTAGATTTCTAACGTCTGCAATTTTCTTAGCGATGTCTTTGACAACCAATGTGTTTGTCCTCTCATCGATTTTGACTTCCCCTCGATCGCTCAAAACACCCTTCACTTGGGGCATGATTTCTTTGCCAGAAGCATAGTTGATTGGAATGAGTTCCAACACCAAATCCTCTAACCTTTCTTTAGACCTTCTGGCCTCTAATTCAGTCTGGACTTCTTTCTTTAAGGCTTCAAGGGGGGCGACCCGCACAACATTGCCCGCTCGAACCATACCAAGGCTTTTGGATTGCAGAATAAGATCAAGGGCTTGGTCCCAAGGCACATCCACCAATCTCATGGTAATTTTCCCTGTGACTCCATCTGCCACGATGATATTTAAATCACTTACTTCAGCAATCAATCGGAGAATATTTTTAATATCCGCATCTTTGAAATCGAGAGATAATCTTCTCCCTTTATAAACTTTTTGTGGACCTTCTTCTTGGGAAATTATTTTCTCCTCTTCTACCTTCTTTGCCACTGGCGCTGGAGGAACAGGTTTCGGGATGGGTTTTTCTTCCTTTTTAACCTGCTCTTCTTTCTTGATTTCCTCTTCTTTTTTCACTTCCTCTTCTTTTTTCACTTCCTCTTTCTTCACCTCTTCCTTTTTAACCTCAGCCGTTACTTCTTTCTTCACCTCTGGCGCGGGAGCTTCCGCTTTTGCTTCGATCTTTTTGGGTTTTTCTTTGATATCGATAAATATTTCTTTGCCTTCTCTGGTTGTTTCATAGGGCGCTTCTTCCCCTAATTTAACCAGGACTCGAATATCGTTCGCTTTTCCCACTTTGATATTCTTAAGATCTACATGGTTGACAACGCTCTTAAAAGCGCTCGTATCCAATCCTCTCAGGAGATTTTTGGGGACAAAGGCATTCTTCACATCAATAGCGATCAGATTTTTTGAAGGAGTGGAAGATTCAAATTGAGGATTCTCTGAGGAGAGGGAGAGGACGATTCTCGATTTATCATCCATCTGCTTAAAATCGATACTTGTTAGATCGTTTGGTTTACCCGGTTTCGGACGACTTTCTGCTTGAATGGTTGGAGAGACGGCGGGGGTCTCCTTGGCCGCTTTCTCCTGAATATAAATTTGGGGTTCGGAGGGTTGTGGAATATTCCCAAGGGAAACAAACAACTTATCATCGATCCGGTTGACCTGATAGGGAGGGAGTTGAGGTTTTTGAGAATCGAAAACCAGCCTCAATTTATCCG
>CAZEKS010000088.1:0-8018 GCA_964512795.1 uncultured Syntrophaceae bacterium | reverse complement strand
AATCCACCCATCCTTCCGATTTGATCTATTGGCTCGATTTTTTCACACCTTCTGAGGGGCTGTGTTGTAATCCCTTTTGGTCATTCCGAGCGATCCCGCCTTAGCGGGAGAGCGCGGCAATCTGTTCATTTTCAATCCGTTATGAGATTGCTTCGGTCATTTTACTCCCTCTCAATGATGTAACGACATAGCCACTGGGGAGAGAGAAAGGGGATAAAATGTAAGAAGAAAATTCTCAGACTTAAACATGTCAGAATCTGTTGCATGAACACCCTTGTCGATGATGGTTTTTTCCCCGTCATTTCTTGGCCCAATCGGCAGCGCAAAGACTTACTCCGAGGCTTCAAGACGAGAGGGCAAAAGGTTGACAATTAACAACTTCACAAGCATCTTTTAATTGTAAGATTATGTTAATTGCTGAACTTGCGATGGTCTATGATCAATGGTGTGCTAACTGGAGGTGATAATTATTATGAAAATCTTATTCTTGTTGTTAGTGGTAATACTCATACCCGTCAATGGGTGTCAAAAGTCCGATATCGTTCAACAAATTGGAAAGAATGACATGATTAAAGAGGATGTGACGTTAAGGGAAGCTACGTTCGCCGGAGGATGTTTCTGGTGCACCGAAGCGGACTTAGAAAAATTGCCAGGGGTTGTCAAAGTCATATCAGGCTACACCGGAGGAAAGAAAGAGAATCCAACCTATGAGGAGGTATCGTCCGGGACGACCGGGCATGTCGAAGCCGTCCAGGTTTATTATGATCCCTCTAAAATAACTTATGAAGAATTACTCGGTTTCTTCTGGAAGCATGTTGATCCCACCGATCCGGGGGGGCAATTCGTGGATAGAGGTCCACAATATCGAAGCGCTATCTTTTATCATGATGAAGAGCAAAAAAGATTGGCAGAAAAATCGAAGGAGGCCTTAGACAAATCCGGGAGGTTCAATAAACCTGTTGTGACGGAGATCATGAAGTTTACAAAATTTTTTGAAGCAGAGGCGTATCACCAGGATTACTATAAAAAACATCCTCTCAAATATGGTTATTACAGGCATGCGTCCGGTCGCGATCAGTTTTTAAGCAAGGTTTGGGGAAAAGTCCTGGAAGGCACAAAGCCCCATGATGAAAGGACCTATAAAAAACCCGACGATACAACCCTGAGAAAAAAGCTGTCTTCTTTGGGGTATGAGGTGACTCAGAAGAATGGTACGGAACCGGCGTTTCAAAATGAATATTGGGATAATAAAAGGGAAGGAATTTATGTTGATGTTGTTTCTGGGGAGCCTCTGTTCAGTTCCCTCGACAAGTTTGATTCCGGGACCGGATGGCCAAGTTTTACCAAACCCCTTGAGCCAGATCATATTGTCGAAAAAGAAGATAACAGTTTTTTCGTGAGGCGTATAGAGGTGAGGAGTAAAGATGCCGACTCCCATCTCGGCCATGCTTTTCACGACGGGCCAAAGCCGACAGGTCTTCGGTATTGCATGAATTCCGCGGCGTTAAGATTCATTCCCAAAGAGGATCTGGAAAAAGAGGGGTATGGAAAGTATGTAAAGCTTTTTGCAACAAGGTAAGGGTGCAGAGGATAACTGTATCTATTTAATCTTTTTCTAAGATAATTCTTGCATCGACGGCCACAGCCTTATCTCGATAAGCAAATATAGGATTCAGTTCTAATTCTTTAATCTGGGAGTTCTCCTCTATCAATTTGGATATCTTTAGAATGATCTCCACTAAAGCAGAGATGTCGGCAGGGTCTTTTCCCCTATAGCCCTCCAATATTGGATATCCTTTTATTTCGTTAATCATTTCTTGAGCGTCCTTTCGTTCAACAGGAATGACCCTGAAAGAAACATCTTTGAGTAGTTCCACAAAAACACCCCCCAGGCCAAACATGATGACCGATCCAAATTGAGGATCTTTACTGGTGCCCACAATGACTTCTGTCCCGGCTCGGACCATTTTCTGTACGGAGACTCCGTGAACAACTGCGTCGGGATACTGTTTCTTTACCTTTTTTAAGATTTCATCATAGGCCTTTTTTACTTCAGTAACATTGTTTATCGAAAGCTTTACTCCACCCGAATCGGTTTTATGAACCACATCCGGAGAAGCTATCTTGAGGGCGACAGGAAAGCCCATTTTCTGGCTTAATGAAATGGCTTCTTTTTGGGTCTTTGCCAATTTGGTCTCTACAACCGATATCCCGGCCTGCTTGAGAATTTTTTTAGATTCAAATTCAGTGAGGATGAACCTGCCTTCTTTTTTGACTTGATCGAATATCGAAGACTTTCCCATCATTCTTCTCCCTTCTTTCTGTTTGAATATTGATAAGCAATGCCGAGCGCTTTAATGGCCATCTCAAGGTCTGAAAATACCGGATATCCTAAATCTTCCATTCGACTGGACATTTCATTGATGAGCGGAATACTCGGACCATAGATCCAGGTGGCTATGGTCTTCTGATGACTTCTCTGCAATTCTCTATAAAATTTTAGATATTCTTCTACAAATTCTTTAAACGGGCTTGTCCAGATGATATTGAAGAGGCAATCAATGCGATCATCCGACAAAACGGTCTTCAAAATGTCGGCATAGATCGCCATATAATTATTCACCGCCATGGGCGGGCCAATATCTACAACTGTTTTTCCCAAACCAGGGAAAATCGCATTCAACTTTTTAGCTGTTTCAGGAGATAGTCTGGCGACAGATAAACCATATTCTGCCGCTTCGTCTATAGCTAAAACCCCCACTCCTCCGGTAAAGGTGATAATTCCCAACTGATTTCCCCTTGGCAAGGGTTGAAGAGAAAAAATTTTGGGTAGCTCAAAAAAACTCACGAAATTTTTCCAAGTGAATGGTTCCTGCTTGTTTGCAGGCAGCGCTAAAAATCCGATCATCCACAGCCAGAGAACCTGTGTGGGAGGCAGAGACCTTTGCCCCTTCTTTTGTCCGTCCAGATTTTAAAATTAAGACAGGCTTTTTGTTAGCGACCCTTCTTGAAATATTGAGGAACCTTTGACCATCTCGGATACTTTCGAGATACATGGCAATGACTTTTGTTGCAGGATCGCTTTCAAGGTATTCAAGCAGATCACATTCATCGACATCACATTTATTCCCATAATCGCATATTTTACTCACGCCATAGTGAAGATCCCCGTAAGGAAAGGCTTGGGGATTAATCATCCCTGTTTGAGCACAGATCGCTACGGCTCCTGGTTTTACTTTTTTGTATCCTGGTTCATAGGGATCGGGAATGAAACCATTGGCTGAATTGACAATACCTGCGGTATTGGGCCCGATAATCCGAATTCCTGCCTCTCGGGCAATCTCGACGATTTCATTTTGTAATTTGGCCCCTTCTTCATCCCTTTCTGCAAAACCATCTGCCACGACAATCACCGCCTTGATGCCTTTCCTTGCGCATTCTCTCATGACATCGGGAACGGATCGGCGATTGATTATGATGATGGCCAAATCTATTTTCTCTGGTATCTCTTTAATGGATAAACCTTCAATCCAAGAACTTCTTGATAGGAAGGGTTCACCGGATAGATTTTCCCCCCAAACTCGGCATTCAATAAAGTTTTTATTACCACATAACCGCCAAAATAACCTTCTTTCAATGATCCGATGACTGCCACACTTTGCGGTTCAAAAAAAAGTGACAGACCGTTTTTTCCTGATTCCGAGACTTCACATTCCATTAAGGATTTCCTTTCTCCTAAAATAATAATCTAAAAGGTAACAATTTTACATGGCGATTCCATTTTTAAAGAGACCTCCGAAGACAACCCCATTTCTTCATATCGATAAGGGAATCTCACCTACGGCGATTAAAGATCCCTCAGTCGTCAATAAGGAATGGGCTTCACGGTCTTGGACGGTCCGACAGGCCATCGCCACGAAACCATTCCGGCTCCTAAGCCTCTCTCTCTTTTTGGGCAATCTCGTTACCAAGGCAATATTCGCGCACCAGGTGGCCTTTTTTGTAGATCGTGGGTTGGAGGCCCTTTTTGCGTCTTATATCGTCGGTATTGTGGGCATCGTGAGCATTGGGGGAAAAATCCTATGGGGGGTATTGTCAGATAAAATCAGAAGAGAGATCACTTACACAATAGGGGTTACCTGTTCCATATTCGGATTAATATTTCTTATCGTATTCAATATATTCCCTTGCTCAAGTCTACCCTACTTGTATGCTTTATTCTTCGGTATGGGATATGCTGCCACAGCGGCTCTCCCTCCCCTCATCACGGCGGATTTTTTTGAAGGGCAGGTTTATGGAGGTATCTTTGGAACACTGATGATCTTTGTCGGGCTTGGAGGAGCCTCTGGAGCATGGTTCGCTGGTTTTATTTATGACCAGGTTGGAAGTTACTTACCTGTTTTTATCATTTTGATGGCCTGTATTTCCTTTTCTTGCCTTCTCATCTGGTGGGCAGCTCCCAGGAAAATTAGGATAGTGCCAGGTAAAAGGAAGAAATTTATCTAACCCCTAATCTAAAATTCGGACTTCTAAGAACAGATCTCCTCGATGGCCATCACTATCCGCCTGACCCAATCCCTTCAAACGCAGGCGCGTTCCTTCGGGAACCCCAGGAGGAACTGTCACCATGAGGGTCCTCTTTCTCAATCCTTGTGGAATGGAGATTAGCTTTCGAGCACCATGATGTGCTTCCTTCGGTGTCACCTGGATCACCCCATGGAGATCCAATTCTTCTGGGAAATAACGAGGGGATACTTTTTGAAGACGGGGTGTGGTTTGCCTTCCGGTATATTGGCGGAGCCCTTCGCTTAAACCTGTCCTAGGGATGATATCAAATAATTTGATAAAAATAAGGCCCGAGATAAAACCCCCGATATGGGCCCAGAAGGCAACGCCTCCAATATTACTGGGTGTAAGGCCCGCAGAAAATAGTTGTATGAGGAGCCAAATCCCGAGGAAGATGAAGGCGGGGATCTCGACGAATTGAAAAAAGAAAAAGATCGGTATTTCGGTATTAATGTCAAGATCTTGGAACGGGGATAGAGGAGAAGATAAGCTCCCATGACACCTGAAATAGCTCCGCTCGCCCCGATGGTAGGGGTGTTGGGATTCCAATTAGTGAAGAGATGGACCAGACCGGATGCCACACCACAGAAAAGATAGAAAACGAGATATCGAAGGTGACCGAGCCTGTCTTCGATGTTATCTCCGAAGATATAGAGAAACCACATGTTCATGATAATGTGAAGGAACCCTCCGTGAAGAAACATGGAAGTCAGAAAGGGGAGATATTGTTGGAAACTCGTAAAGTGTGCAGCGAGTTCTGGATTGGAGTATCGGAGGGGCACCATTCCATAGAGATAAAAGACCTCTTTTAAATTGGGGCCCTGAAGGAGTTCCAATAAGAAGGCAATAATATTTAGGCCGATGATGAGGACATTGACAGCCGGAAAGTTCTTCGAACGAATGGCATCTCGAATGGGAATCATAGCCTTAGAATCTCAATCTCAAATGTCAAAATTCAAATGTCAAATTGCGGAATCGCTTTTTATTATTCCGTAGTATAAATCCTAGAAATTCATAAAACAAGAATAATTGAGAATTTTAGATGTCAATGAAATATTGCTTGATTTTTGATGAGTTGTACGTTAATTTGAACAAGATATTTAAATGCCGACCTGCGGTAGGCAGGTATTTGAAATTTGTCATTTGACATTTGGGATTGAATTAAAAGCGTGGTCCCATCGTCTAGTGGCCTAGGACACTGGCCTCTCACGTCGGTAACAGGGGTTCGAATCCCCTTGGGACCACCACAATAAGGTCAAGGGCTTGCGGGCCGTCCGGCAGTCCCGATTTTATCGCAATTTGCTCATTCCCCACGCCGTTCCCCACAGAAATGATCCCGCAGGGGCAGGCGGAAACCGGGTCCATACACCTTTAAAGCGGGAATCGGTATACCAGCTTTTGCCCCTCAAATAGACTCCCATTCAACTCACCGCTTTCTTCCTGTAATCCTCAAGAGTGAATTTCGACATCGGTATGAAGACTACAACTAATGATCAACAATTTCCTAAGAAAAAAATATGCCATTTTCCTGCCGTACTGAGGTGGCAGGGGATGGACAAGGCTGCGGCGAACCTAAACGGTCACGAAACTGGAAACGGTAGATACAGCTAAGGGAATACCTAAGGTAACTCGCCATTCTCTGACCCTGCGATTGCATAGGGCAGTCAAAAAAACGTCATAAATCTTATTGCTGTGAAATTCTATTTTTCTGGAAACCCTTAAATATCAAACTGTTATACGAATTAATTGTTCTTGGCATTGAAATTGCTGTTTAATACAACAGCAATATTTTGAATCATACATAATTGATAAAGCCAAACCACGAGCAATCGTGGGGCGGAAAGCCACGGGTCCTACTGGGATAGCCGGGTTGCCGAAGTTGCAGGTGAGCTGTAGGAACCGGATTACCATGGCTTTATCAAAGCGGTAATCCGGTTTTTTTGGGGAAGTTTGATCTGGAATAGACCGCAAAGAATATTGAGAACTCAACACTGTTTCTTCATCCTCTATGAGAAGAAATAGATTTCGAGTCCCTTGGGGATGGTGGAAGGCAACCGAGAGGAGAAAGAATGGTAAAGCATTGTGTCCTAATTGTCGGTGATGAGAAGATCAGAAGTAGGAGGATGAGATGCCACCTCTAAGACTACTTTCACCTTATCCAGAATCAGAAACCCCTGCCAAGAGTCCAGATACCTTACAGAATGAACTAAATTGCAGCCGAACAACTATGGGGAGGCCCCCTGAAGAGAGCCTTGCACAAATGGGGGGAGCCATAAACGAGTGGGAACCCAGAACCGATTCGTTCCCTGGGTTAATCATGGGATATCTGTCTAAGCTACCTAATTCCATTTTGATATCAATAGGATGTGTAATGGTACTGCTGGTGGGAATTCTTACCCACCTGGCGGGTCCCGAGCTTTCTTCTGCCGTATTTTACTCGATCCCTATCGTTCTGGTTACCTGGTTTACAGGGAGATCGATCGGACTCATCTTCTCAACCCTCGGTACTCTTGCGTGGCTGATCGTCGATCTTACATCGGGAGCCACTTACTCCAATTCAACCATCCCTTATTGGAACGGGGTTAGTCGATTGAGTTCCTTTTTTATCCTCACCATTGTTCTGTCGTTGTTGAAAAGCACCTTAAAGCAAGAAAAAGAATTATCCAGAATCGATTTTCTGACCGGCATTCGAAACCGAAGATACTTTATTGAGCTGGCCAATATGGAAATTAACAGGGCCCGCAGGTATGAACATCCCTTTACCATGGTGTGTCTTGATCTGGACAATTTCAAGGCGGTGAATGATTGTTTTGGGCATAGCACCGGAGATATCCTGTTGCGTTTAGTGGCGCACACCATACAGGAAAACATCCGGGTCACCGACACGGTGGCACGCCTTGGGGGTGATGAATTCGGGATCCTGATGCCAGAGACCGGACGTAACGTGGCCGAAGGGATCATACAGAGAATTCAAAAGATCAATTTGGACTATATGCGTAAGCATGGTTGGCCAGTCACGTTGAGCATCGGGGTCGTGACCTTCACGAACCCACCTTCGACAGTTGACGAAGTTCTTAGGATATCTGATCAGCTCATGTACACTGCAAAGAACAACGGCAAGAACAGCATCCGATATGAAGTTTTTGGAGCGAGGGAATGGCCCGCGGTGACAGAAGCCTAACGGTCTTTTCGTTGCATGCTTGCCTTCAGGTTATATGAAAAATCGAACGCGCCAATCAAAAACAAACGTAGGGTCAAGTTGGCTTTGCCTTTCCTACGCATGTTTCAACCACCAATTGAGAGGCCTGGGCCGACAAAAAATGTCATCTTTAATTCCCAATATACCGAGGATTAAGAAATAATTCCATTTAAACATTGGGCAGTTAGACGATATTTTGGCAGTTGGTATGGAAAATGCTATTTCACTGGTGTAAAGTTTGAGAGTGAAGGGA
>CAZEKS010000087.1:0-8028 GCA_964512795.1 uncultured Syntrophaceae bacterium | reverse complement strand
GATTCCCGCACCGGTTTTGCAGGACACCTCCAGGATGGTGATGCGGGGATTCAGGACGAGGTTGACGGAACTTTGGTTCTAAAGCATTTTAAGATACTTCTTAAAATCTGCCGTCTCTGAAGAAATGGCCAACCGATTCACTGAGGAAGTTGCCAACCCAAGGAACCGAGCAACTCCGGCACCAGGATAACCCACCTTCACTACCACCAACTGACAAAACATCCTCCTTGCCCTTACCACCTCTCTCTTTCGCATGCCCAACCGTAACTCCGATTCTTTTATCCCTTCTCCCTTGATGATCCTCTTCGCCAAGGTTAATAGATCAGGCACTTTCCGAGAAACTCTCAGTGTCTCCTTTTCCTCTACCTGTCAAGTTGTTTTTGAACCAATGTCCCCTTTATCTTTACCTTTGAATGACCCCGAGTGCTAATATAGTAGGAGCCTCCATGCCGCGCTAGGAATTGACGAAAAACGGCATTCCAGACGAGAAAAACTTCTTGTTAAAGAGTCTAAACTCAGATCATAGTAACATAATGAATGTTTTCTTTATTAGACAATTTTACCAAGTTATTCTTTTAATATTTGTCCTATAAAACCGAGGCTTTCCAGAGTTCCTGCTCCTCCTATGGGGGACTTCCCCACTTAAGCTCCCTCGGCACTCAATCTCCTGCAAGTGGCGAGATATCTGAAGAAATTCAGGAATGGAATATATCTTGCACAATCTCCTTTAATGGGAGACTCAAGGGATACTTGCGACGTGAGGAATACAACTCCGAGTGTGGTTCCTTGTACAGTCTCTATTGGGAAAGGATTACGGTAAGAGTACCGCAAGCCCAAGGAGTCTGCGTTGAATTTGAGTAAGGGTATGCGTTACACCGCCTTCTTAGACACTCTTCTGATCCGAGGCTGGTCACAGAAGTGTGTTAGGGCCTTGACCCTGGTGGAGCTGCTTCTTGCAATAGCGATACTTGGGAATTTAAGTACCATTGCAGTGCCTACCTATAATAATTACATTGACAAGGCGAGAAATTCGGCTGCCGTCGCCGACATCCGAGAGCTAGAACTGGGAATTGTAAGGTTTCAGGCCGAGCGTTGAAGACCGCCTGATACCCTTGTTGAAGCTGGACTTCCAACCCAACTCGACCCCTGGGGGCGTCCGTACGCATACTTGAGACTCCAAGGTGTAGACAAAAAAGATCTTAAAGGGAGTTGGCGAAGAGACCGATTTACGAATCCTCTCAATACGGATTTCGATCTCTACAGCATGGGCAAGGACGGGGACAGTCACCCACCTCTTACCGCTAAAGCCAGCCATGATGACCTTGTCCGGGCTAACAATGGCGCATTTGTAGGGCTGGCTTCAGATTACTAATGCAGGCTGCGTCGCATGAAGTTTGAAATGACATTTCTTCGCAGTAGGGTGGCACGCCGCATTTTTGTGCTATTCATCTGCTGCGCCCTTGTTCCTATCGGTGCCCTTGCCGTCCTATCCTTCAGCCAGGTTGCAAAGCAGCTCAATGAGCTAGGTCAAAGAAGACTGCACCATGCGAGCAAGGCCGTGGGCATGGCCATTTTCGAGCGTCTGCTTTTTCTCAAGGATGAGCTGAAGATAGTAGCTTTCCAATATAGCACGAAATCCAGCCATATCTTGCCGCCTCCGCCTGAGGAATTCGGTGAGCACCTAAAAGAGAGGTTCGAAGGCCTGGCTATTATTACCGATAATGGAAAGACTATCCCTCTCTTCGGACATATTCAAAATATACCTGAATTAACCCCGCAGCAGAGCCAGCATATTCGATCAGGCGGCACACTTGTATCCAGTGAGCACTATCCAGATCTTCCGTTGCAAATATTTATGACCACGGCGCTCGATTCCAAAAGCCAGGGACGCGGAATGTTACTCGGAAAGATTAATCCTGCTTACCTTTGGATTACAAGTGTCGAGAATCCATTGCTGCCCATGACCGAACTCTGTATTCTGGATCAGTCGAATCACGTGCTCTTTTCATCTCTCCCCGGACCGGTATCGTTCCCCGAACAGGTTAGGTTTCAAATGAGTCGCTCTGCTATGGGTCAATTCGAATGGGTGCACGAAAAGAAAGAATACATGGCCAATTATTGGTCTATCTTTCTTCAAGGTGCATTTTCGACGCCGAAATGGACAGTGGTGCTGAGCGAATCGAAATAGGATGTGCTGGCCCCTGCTGCCAACTTCAAAAAGCTTTTTCCTCTCATCCTCCTCATGTCTCTATGGGTGGTTCTGCTCCTCAGTATTGTACAGATCCGGAGGAGTTTGATCCCTCTTGAAAAGCTTCAAGAAGGAACCAGGCGGATTGCCACACAGGATTTCAACAGCCGAGTAACGATCAAGAGCGGTGATGAGTTTGAGGAGCTTGCAGTCTCCTTTAATACAATGGCCAGTCGATTGGGTAAACAGTTTAACGCCCTCACTACGATAGGCGAGATCGACCGGGCCATTCTATCAGCTTTGGACACCGAAAAAATCATAGACGTGATACTCACCCGTATCCGCGACGTTTTCCCTTGCGACCATGTCAGTGTGACCTTACTTGATTCCAGTACTAAGATAACAGGGCGAACGTATATTGGGAACGGTAAAGAGAAGGAAAGAACTATTGAAGCAATTGTTCTCAAACCCGAAGAGATTCAGATACTCAGCGATCATCCAGAAAGTCAACTCATCGAGTTGGGCGAGGCGGTCCCCAGCTATCTCGCTCCCATGGTTCGTGACGGCATCAAGACGTTTTTGATCCTGCCGATCATTCTCAAAAAGAGGCTATCAGGATTTATCACCCTGGGGTGGCACCACAAATCAACACTTCATATCCAAGAAGATCTTGATCGAGATCCAAGAAGACCTTGATCGAGCCCGCCAATTGGCCGATCAGATGGGAGTGGCCCTTTCAAACGCCAGCCTCATCAGGGAATTAAATGAACTTAATTGGGGGACGCTCGAAGCCTTAGCCCGTACCATTGATGCAAAATCTCATTGGACAGCAGGCCACTCCGAACGAGTGACAAAGCTGGCATTGAAAATCGGCCGGGTTTTGGGACTTACCCAGGAGGAAATGGATGTCCTTCATCGAGCAGGGCTATTGCATGACATTGGAAAACTCGGTATCCCCAGGAATATTCTTGACAAGGAGGGGAAGTTGACTAAGAAGGAAGAACAGCTCATGCGCGAACACGTTCACCTGGGGGTTCGTATCCTGGAGCCAATCACTGCGTATGCTGAAGTCGTGCCCATGGTGTCGCACCATCACGAGAATTTCAATGGTGAGGGTTACCCCGACGGCCTCGCTGGAGAGGCCATCAGCTTGGGTGGACGTATATTCGCTGTGGCTGATTCCTTTGATGCTTTAACCTCTAACCGGCCGTACAGGCGCGCACTGAAACGCGAGCATGCTATTGAGATGATAAAGCAGAGGCGCGGCAGCCAATACGATCCAGATATTGTGGAGGCATTTTTGGAGGTCATGGAGCGGGAATTGAGAGAAGGAGAGGCATAGATGAAAGTCGAGAGGGCATGGGTAATAATAATCTTTCTTATGGTATTGTCCGCATGTCAATGCTGGAGGAGGGCAGCGGTTCCAGAAGATTTGATCGGGGTATGGAGGACCACGGCACCAGCATATGCTGATCGTTTTTTTGAGATCAAGACAGATGAAGTCATCTTTGGAACCGGAGAGGAAAAGTTCGATACTTATCCGATCACAAAGATAAAAATAGAGAAAGACAACAAAGAACAAGGGACGTTATACATCATCTGCTACAAGAACATCGAAGGACAAGAATACAAGTTCTCCTTTTACTATGATCCAGCAAATCAGGGTATGATAAGATTCAAGAATCAACAAGAGATGGTTTGGACCAAAAAACCCTTCTTGTCGTCACCCCAAGAAAACGGGCAACCTCAGGGCCAGGATAGCCCATCTTCACCACCGCCAACTGACAAAACATCCTCACCGCCCTCACCATGAAATCAGTTGCCTGTAATCACACCAGGATCTCCTTCAAAGCCCCCATCAATGAATGGATACTCTGGATGCGGCAGGTCTCACCCATCAGGCCGATTCTCCAGATCTTGCCTTTGAGCTGACCCAATCCTCCCCCGACTTCGATATGATATTCATTCAAAAGTCTTTTTCGTATTGGAACATCCTCAATCCAGTCGGGGAGGGTGACGGAGGTAAACATCGGCAAAAGGATTTAGCTGATATTTTACGCATCATAGAGATGTATCCGCAACTTGAAGCGGCACTGCCACAAAACCTTCGGGAAGAGTTAGACAAACGATGAGAAGCAAACAAGGCGTCTAGGAGACAGCTATCAGCCGCCGCTGATCTAAGGGGATGGGGGCGTAGTTAAGATATTTAAATACCGGCAAATTGTTTAACATATTTCACTGCGTCCCTCACGTCTTGGCTAAAGCGGTAACAACAAAGTATGGAATCGGCGGATTGAAAATAGCGATGGATTTTGCAGGATATTTTGGTGGGAATCCAAGACCTCCCTTAAAAAGGCCGGGCCAAGAAGTTAAGGAAGAATTGAAACGGTTATTGCTTCGACTGAAAAAATAACCTTTAAAATATCCCCTCTCTTGGAGACTATGTCATAATGGTGGAAGTGCTCTATTTGTCATTCTGAACCCTTCGCCATGTGTCACCCTGAGCGAAGTGAAGGGTCTCGCTTTTTAGCTCAGAGTAAACCCCGTGAAGAATCTCATAAAATCAAAAAGATAGATAACAGAGATTCTTCGGCTAAAGCCTCAGAATGACATTGTGACACAGTCTCTTGGCGGGAGGTGTTAGTGTGTCTTTTGTTTACTTTTTTAACAATTCCATACGTTTTGTTACGTCACTCTTCACCTTATATACGGAAGATTCAGCAAGGCTTCCGAGAATAATCTCCGCCGTCGTAAATACTGTCGGCCTTCGAGAGATGCCCCCCGATGACAGCGCCGGAAGAGGTACCGAGGATTGCATGCAGGATGGATAACAGGTTCCCCATCCTCCTGGGAGGGAAAGAAATTTCCTTCCAGGGAGAGTAATTCGAAAGGACCTGCCTCTTCAATTTCATTCATATCTTCTGACCTTACCGGCAAACCGGTATGGGGATTAACATTCACGAAGACTACATCTTTTACACTTCCGATGGCTGAAATGATAATTCCCCTTTCTATCTCATGATCCTTAGCAATTTTCTTCAAACTTGCGAAGAGATCCTCACCAGGCATAAGTCGAGAGAGACTGACTCCATCCATTTTTACTTCATCAGTAAATGGGTCATGGATAGTCATTAATTTTTAAGCCTTCTTTGAAGGTTTATTGATGTAAAAAATCCCAGGCACAACAACCCGGGATTTTTTAGCTTTACCCTCCTTATTTAACTACTGAATTCAGAACATCATCCTTTATGACTTCTTCTTTAATGCTTCTTCCTTGGCCATTCGTGCTTGCTCCTCTTGCCAGGCACGAAGCTGTCTTTTTTTCCAGTCAGTGAAAGCTGCAGCAAAGAGGGCAAGGCTCAACAGAAACATGAACCCGGCCCGATGGTTGTAACCGTTTATTAGGAGATGGCGGAGAGAAACAAACAGAAACCCTATTCCACACCAGAGAAAAATGTAGAACCGGGTAAAAAACCCTCCAATCCCCTCCATATCTTTCCTTACTCCTTATATCCTTCTTCTTTTCTCTTGGCCAGATCAATTATACCCAAAAGCAGGACCACGAGATAAACGACTAAGAGAATCACAAAACCTGTGGTCTTAAAGGCTTTATTGACTGCGAGAAGGCTGAAGATCCCGTAAAAAACGACCGAGCACATGACCATTAACGTTTCGAACCAATTGGGCCTGATCGCCTTTGGCAGAAACTTGTGATTCACAACCAAAGTCTGAATACCGCCATAGACAAAGACGAAGCCAGCGATATTAGCAGCAATCAGAATATAGGTGAGGGGAAGCTTCACCACACTAACGAGGAGGATAACCCAGATAACTACAAGAGCAAAAACAATATAGTAAATTCTCCGGATATCCTCAGTAGACCATTTTCTTAAACCTGGCCAGAGGTTGTAAAGCATATCTGCCATCTGACGGGTTGCGGAGTCTGTCACTCCAAGCTGGGTGCCGAAGAGGACCCAGAAACCTATCAATTGGACCCAGACCCATCCAGGTGTTCCGAGGAACTTCCGGATGGCATCGCCCTGGTAGGCAGCAACAGCCCAACCAGCCAATTTTGTTCCTTGGGGAATCAAACCAACAGCAAAGTTTACAGTCAGCCACATTCCAATCCAACAACCGATACCGAAGATGATCCACTGGTCAATGCGGGCAAAGTGAAGCCAATCTTTCCAGCGCTTTAGATTCTCAGCAGTAGGTCGGAAGGCGACTCCTGTAGGTGCTACTATTATTTTCTCACCACCAATCGCACCGGAGATGTAGCCCACCTCTTTTCCCATGCCGTAGCCCTTATCTCTGAACCAGTTAGAAGATGAGATATTGAATATCCCTCCGGCTGCTGAATAGGCAGCAAATCCTCCGAGGAGCACCGGGTCTGCACCTTCAGGTATCATACCAAAAGAAAAGAACCCTTTTGTTGTTCTTATGATGGATTCGAATGGGACGAAACCAATGAGAAGAATCACAAGGGAGCCTACGATAAAGGCAACGATAGCCCAGGATATCTTCTCTAAAGTACTCTCCACTTTTCTTCCCCACAAGAGCATGAAGAGAACAAGTGCAGTCCAAATGATGCCCCAAATCATAACTGTTGTCTTTTCTGCAGGTCCAGGCATTTTATTAATAAGAATAGCTGTCCATGCCGTGGCTGAAGTGATGGCCCATCCTGGCCCGATGCAGATAACACAGGTAATAATCCAGAAGGGACCCCAGAGCCATTTCCCTGGCTTTAGACGGTTGTAGCCAATCATCATCGGCTCGCCACAGTAGATGGAGTATCGAATACATTCGAGGTTGAAGAAGGTTTGAACAATGCATGCAACGGTTGTAATCCACATGATTATCGGACCATATTGGACCGCACCTGCTGGACCCATCAGCCACTCACCGCTTCCAATCGAAAGGGAGAGCATGATAGCCCCAGGACCGACCATTTTTGTGGCACTCTTAAACCCTCTCCTTGGTGCCTCTGGCAAATCTGCTACTTTCCAATCTGGAAGGCACCCTGCTTTTATGGTTTGATTTGTTTTCTCAGCCATAATCTCCTCCTCTCTTCAAAAATGTTCTTTTTAAAAAAAGAACCTTTTAATGCAAATTAAATGGCTACTCTACACCTCCTTTCTCATTGTTGATATTATGAATTTTAATTGACCTCTTAATTTTTTGTGTTACCACCTCCCTTTTAGTTGAAAATGCTTTGACTAGATTTGAATGGATTTTTTTGAGGAATACAATGAGGAATACAAATTGACTTTTCCAATTTGGAATTCCTATGAAATGGACCTAAATTCCCTATTACTATAAATAGAGGATTTTTTTTGTCAAGTTAAATCTTCCCCCATAATTTAGGTATAAAATAGGAATATTAAATGTCGGGTAAGGCAGGCAATAACAGAAAGAATATTGGTTTGGAATGGCAATCCCCCCTTTTTAGTTTCTTTCGAGTTCTGCCAAATATCCAAAACCAAACATATTATACGAAGGCTAATACAAAAATGGAAATTAAGATCCTATCGCCTCCAAAACGACCTCTGTAATATCCATCACCTTAAGATCAATCTCATGCTTTCTGGCGTAGCCAGAGATAGTCCGGATACACTGCTGACAGGATGTGACCACGACTTCAGCTCCTGTATCCTTAATCTCCTGAATCTTCCTTTCAGCAATGGCGGCAGAGAGCTCTGGATCGATCATCTCGAGGTCTCCCCCACCACCACAGCAGTTACATAGCTGCCGATTGTTTGCCATCTCTACCAGTTTAAGTCCAGGGATTGCCTTCAGGATATTCCTCGGTGGATCGAAGACCTTGCTGTTTCTTCCAAGAT
>CAZEKS010000086.1:0-8083 GCA_964512795.1 uncultured Syntrophaceae bacterium | reverse complement strand
CTGGAGAGGGAACCGGTATCGGATTGGCAAGGATACAAAACTATCCCTCTGTCCAGAAAGGGGAGGAGAATGGAAGTTCAGGATTATGAAAGGAATCAAAGCCAAATTGGCTTGGTAGGGTATATGAAAGGAGAGATATGGAAATGGAAAAAACGGCTTATCTTCCAAGCACCACAGTAAGGCTCGAAGCTCTCTTGGCAAGCTGGGAAGGAGTTATCACTGTCCTGGTCACGCTTTGCGCGGTCGTAGCGATTGTCCTTGGAATCGTCTGGCTGTTTCTAAGGAAAGACACCTTGCTCTTTACCGTTTTGGGTTTCAGTTCATGTTATCTGATTGGAAGGAAGTTTTGGAGGTTTAGATTTCAGAGACTCTTTGTAGAAAATTGACGCATAGATATCGAAGGAGGATCAGGTATGAAAAGGAAGGATGAAGGAATAATAAAAAACATGAAAAAATCAGTTGGAAAAGAAACGATTAAGGAGACTGAGAGAAAGGTAGAATTCAGCCTCTCGGCGCCAGAGGCTAAAGAAGCATTTCTAAGCGGTGAGTTTAATCATTGGGATATCCGATCGATGCCGATGAAGAGGGGCAAGGACGGAAACTGGAGGGTTCATGCCAGCCTGCCTCCGGGCCGCTATGAATATAAATTTCTTGCAGATAACCATTGGGTAGAGGATCTCCCTGGCGTGGAACTTGCCGTCAATTCTTTTGGCACACAGAATTTAGTTCTACGGGTTGGATAGACACCTCTTGCTAAAAAGGGTCGCGAGCAAAGTCAAAACAAGGAAGGAGGGGTCCTCCAATGATCTTGAGAGAAGGGGACAAAGTAAGGAACACGGAAAACGGAATCGTTTATGAAGTGAAAAAAATCCATGAAAAGGGGTTTGTGATCTTCAGTTCAGAAGATGGGTCGAGGGCCGCATTGATGAGTATGAAAGGCCTGGATTTATACTTTACGCCGATTTGCGCCCGTCTAAGGGAAGATTAATGCATGAACCCTATTTTAATTGTTGAGGATGAGAAGGATATTCTTGATCTGGTTGAATATCATCTCAGGGAGGCCGGTTTTTCCGTCATCTCAGCCTTGGATGGCTCCTGCGGATTAGAAGAAGCAAGGAGGAAACACCCAGCCCTCATTATTCTGGATCTGATGCTTCCTGGGATGGATGGAAAGGATGTCTGTCGGTCGCTTAAATCAAATCCCCTCACAAGACTGATTCCCGTTCTCATGCTCACGGCAAGGACTGAAGAGGTAGACAGAGTCATTGGGCTTGAGTTAGGTGCAGATGACTATGTGACCAAGCCTTTCAGCCCGAGAGAGTTGGTCTTGAGGGTGAGAGCTATCCTGCGAAGAAGGGAAACGGATCGAGAGAGCGAGAAGTTCATCCAAATTGAAGATCTCTTGATAGATGTTGAGGGGCATCATGTTTCCGTGAATAAAATAGAAGTCCAATTAACTTCAACCGAGTTCAAACTTCTTGTCGAGCTCGCCTCCAAAAGGGGGCGAGTGCAGACTCGCACAAGTCTTTTGGACAGGGTATGGGGATACACCTACGAAGGGTATGATCGGACCGTAGATACCCATATTCGGCATTTGAGGGAAAAACTCGGAGATTTGGGCGGATATATAGAAACACTCAGAGGAGTAGGATACCGATTTCGGGCAGAAAACGAATGAAACCCCCAACTGAGCGAAAAAAAACCCTTTGATTTAAATTCTTGATATAATAAAGCTCCAAAACAGAGTATGTTGATCCCTCTGCTAAAATTCCCTTCAATCCCCCTTTATGAAAGGGGGATGACAGCGGGTTCTCCCCTTTGGAAAAGTGGAGTCTTTTAACTATTCACATAAATTCCATTTGTTTGACATCTTTTTGTAACATTTGAAGGCTAATCTGTAGTTAATGACCAAATGGTTGCTGACCGACCTCCACATCCATACTACATTCAGCGATGGGACCATCCCGATAGAAGAAGTGGTAAAGATCTATGGGGAAGCAGGCTTTGATGCCATCGCTATCACAGACCATCTATTTGATACCCAATCTCCAAGAAGCCTTGAACTCTACGATGAAGGAAAGTCGATCAAGGATCTGAACGGCTATTTTAACAAGATTGAAGAAGTTTCACGTTGGGCTCAAGAGACCTACGATCTCTTGGTCATCCCGGGCCTGGAGATCTGTAATCTGCTTGAAGATTACCACATCCTTGGCATCGATTTGAAGGAGGCAGTCAATCCAAACCAGAATGCAGAGGGGGTGATCGAAGAGATTCATCGCCAAGGTGGTCTTGCCATTGCCTCTCATCCTCATTTGAAGCTCTCGTATTTTATAGAAAATGATAAAGTTTCGATTAAAAACCATCCCCTTCACCTTTGGAAGCATAGAGAAAAATATTTTGATAAACTCGATGCATGGGAGATCGCCAATCGTGAAGACCTCTTCACAGTCGTAAGCTTAGAGCACCTTCCATTTGTGGCTAATTCCGATTTCCACGAGCGCCAGCACCTCACTGCTTGGAAATCACTCATCTTTGCAGAAAAGGAGAAGGAGGCCTTGAAGCGGTCCATTCTTCAAAGGAAGCTGTCTCTTTTCTTTTTTAATGAGAATGGCTCAAAGGGTAAGCTATCACAGGCGAAAATATTCCATGAAGAGACGAAGCATGCCGACCAAACAGAGGGGACAGGGAAGGCGAAGGTATTAATTGTGGATGACGAGAGAGATCTCGTGGCGATGCTGGCTTACAACCTCGGAAAGAAAGGGTACACAATTTTAACTGCTTATAACGGCTTTGACGCTTGGGAAAGAATCGAAGCAGAGAGACCCGACCTTCTGATCCTCGACCTGATGATGCCCGATCTCGACGGCTGGGAACTCTGCCGGATGATTCGTCGCAGTCAGATCAATGAGATCAACGAGATGGGGATATTGATGCTCACAGCAAGAGCCATGCCGGAAGATAGGGTATATGGCCTTGAAATCGGAGCCGATGACTATCTCACCAAGCCCTTTTCTCTCAATGAATTGATCCTTCGAGTTGAGAAGTTGGCCGAGAAGAGAAAGTCTGTATATCAGCTAAAGGAAGAAATGGAGTCCCTTCATTCTTCAATCCAGAGAAAGGAAACGGACCTCAAGAGAGTCGTGCATGATCTGAGAAATCCCCTCCTCTCCATTGGGGCCTCTGCAAAGAGAATGCTTCGGAGGAGTCAAAGCGAGGAAGAACTGAAGATTCTGAGGATGATTTATGACAGCAGCGTCCGGTTAACCGGATGGGTCGACGATACCCTTTCTTCCAGTAAATTGGAGGCTGAAATAAAGGAAGTTGATATCCAACAACTGATTCAGCAAGTGGTCAATTTACTCAAAGAAGCAAACGGGGAGAAGAAGATCGATATTTGCTTTGATCCTTCGCCTTCCATTCCACGTATATTCTGCCACGAACAATTGATGTTCCGGACAATCGAGAATCTCCTGAACAATGCTTTTAAGTATACCCCGCACGGTGGAAAAGTGGATGTCACCATCACGCCGTACCTTCAATGGAAAGAGGGAGATTTTATTGAGATATCCATTAAAGATACAGGGATAGGAATCTTGGAGGATGAAATCGACAGAATTTTCGAAGCCTTCTATAGGGGGAGGAATAATTCCACACAGGCCGGAGTCGGTTTAGGTCTTTCGTTTGCCAAAGAGGCAGTGGAATTCCATGGAGGCAAAATATTGGTTCAAAGTGGACCTCAAAAAGGAAGTACTTTTTCCATCCTGTTGCCAGTAAGGTCAAAGTTGGAATGTCCAAAGTAATAAGTGTATGAGATTCTTTCTTAAGAGGATCATGGACATGTCATCCCTCCCCCGTGACAGAAATTTAACATCCCCATCATTAAATCGTGACATCAATCTGTTTGAATGAAGTTAATCGATCGATTAAGGAGGTTCCTATGAATTGTCCTTGCTGCGGCAGTACTATGATCTTCAAAAAATTCTGTGATTATGGAGGATATTCTTGTGGATGGAAGTGCGTTCGTTGTGGAGAGATTATTGATGAAGTTCCAGAGAATCCTCAACGGCGGGAACGAAAACATGAATGGGAGAAGACACTATCCGATAACGTGGGGAAAGCAGGCAGAATGGATATGCTAAGATGAATGACATCTAAGATCATCCTTTGAAAATGAAGGAGGAGACAACCATGGATAAGAATCTTGTTCCAGAAAAATATGGGATGGTGATCTGTCCGCTTTGCAGTGGAAAAGGGTTTTTAATCAAAAACTCTTACCAGGTGAACATTACGTTAAGAAGCGTTTGCACAAAATGTGGGGGATTTGGCGCTATTAAGAAGGGAGAGGAAATTTTTGGAAACTTTGGAAATAAGAACCCGACACAGAGAATGAAATTGGCTTGAACTAACAGAAACGGTTTGCGAGGGGAGGTCTTCAGGCGATGATACGGAAGAGAGTGAATTCTTTTTTATCGAGATTGCGGTGCTTAAAACTCCTGGCGGAAATATATATTTTAATTGCTCTGATAGGAGTCAGAAGAGAGCTGACTTTTAGAAAGGCAAATCTTAACACCCAATAAGGGCTGCACATCTTCTATTTTCTTACGTTAATGGAAAGTTGAAAGCAATGGAGATTAAAAGAAGTGATCGGATTGTTTGAATCCAAAGGAAGAACTGTAATGAATTATCAATTTGTTTATGAAGAGGATTTTTTGATCATTAAATTATCAGGTTCTACGGGAGTAAACGATCGCCTTCTGGCAAAGGAACATCTGACTTCTCACCTCCACCAACCTAACCAAAAGGTCATTGTCGATTTGGAGGGGCTCAAAGAAGCAGAGGGAACCTATCTCTTAGGAGTCTTGAATACGGTAAAAAAGGAAGTTCAACTCATGGGTGGAGAGGTTAAATTCTGCTCCTTGAAGCCCGAGCTTTATGATTATTTTCAAGATAATCGCTTGGATCAAATTTTCGATATTGTGCAGTCGGTCGAACAAGCTAAACAAACTGATAGGAGTAAAAGTAATGCGGGCTAAGCCAGAGGAGATCCAACAAGGCATCTATCTTTTAAGAGGGGAAGGAAAAGGGAGCCATCATTATTTGATCCGCGCTTCTTACCGAAATGTTTTGATCGATTCAGGTCTGGATCAAAATTTTCTTTGTCTTCAGGAACAACTGCTCAGTTTGGGGCTGAAAGTGAGGGACATCGATTTGGTCATTAACACTCACGAGCATTTGGACCACATCGGTGCCAATCGATATTTTCAAGAATCTTCATTTATCGCTGCCCATCGTTTTGCAGCAACCAAAATCACCTTGGAAGACCACTACGTCACCCTCTATCGTTCCGGGGATAGGAATGAAGTACCGCTCCGTGTCCATCTCTGGTTGGAGAATCGATCGCTTTTTGATCTTGGAAGTCATACTTTGGAGGTGATCCATACACCCGGGCACACATCAGGCTCCATATGCATCTACGAGTTTAAGACAAAAGTCCTTTTTTCAGGAGACACGGTATTCGCCGAAGGCACGCTCTCTTACATCGCCGAGTCCGGGAGCGTCGGAGATTACATTAATTCCATCACACGTCTAGAAGCTCGGAAGATATTGAAGATCTTTCCTGGACATGGCGATATTTCTCAAGATCCTGAAGAAAATTTATCCCGGGCCATTATCAATGCCAAGAAATTACTAAATGGAGAACGTAATGTCTCCATCAGTCAATTTCGTCCCCCAATAGCCAAATAGTCCGTTCCGGGCCTCGATCACCCCTTTCTCCTATAACCCTTAGAATAAGGAATCTAACTGTAAAAGCCGTATGAATGATTTTCCGGATGGGGCTATTTCTTTTATAAGTAAGATTCTTTAATCCTGCAGCGCCATCCGACCCGTACAAAGATCAGTTTGTAACAAGAAATTAACTTCCCAATAATAATGTCGTAACAATTCCCTGACAAAATTCATATGCGTTGATGAGAAATTATTCATACTATTGGTCTGACATTTTTAAAAGTGGAGAGGAGGTGATGGATTCGCTACAAGCTCTGTGATTCACCGTTTCAATTTATTTTAGCAAGGAAGTCACGCTTTAAAAAAACTCAAAAGGAGGGACTGAAGATGCAAGAAAGAAGAAGCAAAATAAGAGTCTGCACACATCTGTTCGCTATTTTTTTGACCGTATCAATAGCCTTTTTGCCCCTCAGGTCTTTTGCCGGCGATATGGAGATTATGGTTGAGGAGATGATCAAACAGGGCATCATCAGCAGAGAGAAGGGTGATCAGATGCTGAAAGGCATGCAAGAGAGAAAATCCAAGGAGCAGGAGAAAGCCAAAACGGAGGGAAAGGCAACAGAACCGGATTGGGTGAAAAATATTCCTGACTGGATCAAAAACCCACCCGACTGGATTAAGAATATTAAATTCTCAGGGGATTTGAGGCTGAGATATCAATGGGAGCAAAGGGATGCAACATCTGAAAATGATCCGGAAAGAAACCGATTCAGATTCAGATGGAGGCTTGGTGCCGAAACAAAAGTATTGGATAATCTTAGTGTGGGGTTTGGCCTCGCCTCAGGAGGAGGGGACCCACGTTCTACCAATCAGACCTTTCAGGATACCTTTTCCAAGAAACCGGTCACGATCGACTATGCCTTTGCCGTATACAAACCTTTTGACTGGGTTACTCTTTCGGGCGGTAAATTAAAGGCAACTTCTGTCTGGTATCCTTCTGATCTCCTCTGGGATACGGACATTACCCCGGAAGGTGTGGGGATTGTCTTTAATCAACCGCTTTTACCGATGCTCGATGTCTTTGTGAATACGTCAGTTTTCTTTTTGGACGAGAGCAGTACACATACCGATCCCTACATGTTAGCCATTCAACCAGGAGTCAATTTTAAGTTTGGGAAGACTGCAAATTTAAAAGCTGCCCTTGCCTATTATAGACTTTGGGGGATCAAGGACAAACCACAATTAGATTACAGCAGCAACAACAACACCCTGTCCGGCGGCCGATATGTAAATTCCTATAATGTATGGGCTCCCGGCGCAGAAATGAGCGTCAATCTTCCTATGGAGATGGTTCCTTATGCCAGTCTCTATGGTGAATACGTTTATAATCCTGATCCCAGCACGGATCGGCACGGTTATATTGTAGGTATGAAATTTGGCCGAAAGGATATCAAGAAGTTTGGAGACTGGCAGGCAGGCTACTCCTACAGGCGCCTCGAAACAGATGCCTGGCTTGATGTCTTTCCCGATTCAGATTTTTATGGCGGCCGCACCAATGCCAGGGGGCACGAGGCCTTCATCAATTTCGGGTTATGGAAGCATCTGACTTTCGGGCTGGACTATTATCACACCATGAGAATCAAGGGCGCCCGGCAGGCAGAAGATCTCTTTCAGGCAGATATGGTCTTTAAGTTCTAAGGCATCTTTCCCTCCTCACTGCACTCCTTGGATTGTGTCGTTTTTTCCAATCCTGGGAGTGCAGTTTCCAAAGGAGATCGTGAGGAGGATTGGAGATTCAAGGGTTGCCTTGATTAACTCCTTAAATATACGGCGGAAAGCTGCTCAAAGGAGTGTGCTAAAATGTAAGGAAAACGTAATGTATTTGTAACACAATTGTAACAAAAATAGGATATTTTAGAAAAATAAAAAGGAGGTTAGAAAAATGAGAACTTTGAATGTATGTGTGTGGATGTTGGTTATTGGTATCGGAATTGGATCATTTACCCTTATCGGACCAGAAGCACAGGGTCAAAATATGATCCAGGTGAAAGGTTCCGATTCGGAGGTCAATCTGGTTCAAAGATTAGCTGAATTATTCATGCAGAAAAACCCTGGGGTGAACATAGCGGTCACCGGAGGGGGATCTGGGACTGGAATTGCTGCATTGATTAACAAGCAGACGGACATTGCCAATTCATCAAGAGAATTAAATCCTAAGGAGGAGCAGGCAGCCAAGGCAGCAGGCGTGCAGGCCTTTCGAGTGGTTTTTGCCACAGATGGAATATCGGTGATCACGCATCCTTCAAATCCAGTCTCCAAACTGACCCTGGAACAGATTGGGAAGATCTTCAAAGGC
>CAZEKS010000085.1:0-8119 GCA_964512795.1 uncultured Syntrophaceae bacterium | reverse complement strand
TCATCTCCACAGCCCTCAAGGGAGGGATGGCCTCTGAAGAGGCCATCCGGAAGATCGTGGAGAGCATGGTGACCCTTAATCGAACAGCATCGGAATGGATGAAAACATTGGGGGCCCATGCCTGTACGGATATCACAGGGTTCGGTTTCATCGGCCATGCATTAGAAATGGCGATCGCAAGCCAGGTGGGGATGGTCATTCAATCTAAAACGATTCCTATCTTTCCCGAAGCGATGGACTATGCAAAATTAGGATTAATCCCTGGTGGGGCATATTCCAACCGAGATTTTTTCTCCTGCCGGGTAGAAGTTCATCCAGATGTGCCCAATCTTCTGGTGGATATTCTTTACGATCCTCAAACCTCCGGCGGGCTTTTGATCTCCTTACCTTCCAGTGAGGCAGAAAAACTGGTAGCTACTCTGATAAAAGAGGGTCACGTTCATTCCTGCATTGTAGGGGAGGTGGCGGGAGAGCCTCGTGGAAGAATTCAAATTCTCTGACCCTTCTTTGCTCAAATCCCTCTTGCGGTAGGAGGAAAATTTCAGTTATATTATAATAAGATTTCTTTTTGGTCCCTGGAGTTGACCCAAAAAGATTGAATAGGTGAAAATAAGAAATTGAAAGACTAAAACCCATGGAGATTGAGGTAAAATTATTTGCGACGCTTCGGGATTATCTCCCGAAGGGAAGCAGTCGGTTTTCCTGTAAGATGGAGGTCGATGGGTCCACCCGAGCTCAGGATATTTTGTCCCGGCTCAAACTACCCGAAGAGATACCCAAGATCATTTTGATCAATGGCGTCCATGGAAAGAAAGAGCAGATATTAAAGGATGGCGATGTCGTGAGTATCTTTCCTCCTGTCGCAGGAGGCTAGTAAGATTGCGGATGGCAGATTGCGGATTGTAGATTGAAAAAATCTGAAATCTAAAATCTGAAATTTGAAATTAGAATAGATTTGGCGATTGGAATTTAATTTCCGGAGTTGATTCTAATTCTTTTTTTCTCTGAGTTCCTTAATCCTCTTTTGTAACCTTTCCTTTTGATCTGGTATGGGATCCAATTTTAACGCCCTTTCGTAAAACTCAACGGCTTTTTCGATCCGGTTTAGTTTAACATAAACATCTGCCAGGTGTTCGGAGATCGTGGAATCACCTGGAGTCAATTGGTTTGCTTTTTCAAGTTCGGTCACCGCTTTCTCGTAGTTCTCAAGTTTATAATACACCCAACCCAAACTGTCGGTGATGTAACCCATATTGGGTTTCAATTCCATGGCCTTCTGGATGAGTTTGAGGGCCTCTTCCAATTGAATGCCCCGCTCGGAATAGGAATAGCCCAAATAGTTAAGGGCATTGGCATGGTTGGGGTTGAGCCGCAGAACCTCCTTCATCTCAGCGACCATCTTATCAAAATATTCCATCTTATCGTAGAGCGCGCCGATTTGGAAATGGATTTCTTCATCATTCTGATTTTTCTCGAGTCCCCTCTTGAGGGTGGCCAAGGCCTTTTCCAATTGGTTCTCATTTTCAAAAATGGCAGCGAGGAGTAAGTAAAGCTCTCCCTCGTTCGGTTTAGCCTGAATCGACTCCTCCACAATCCGGATCCCTTCCTGCGTCTTGTTCTGTTTCTTCAGAATCAGGACAATGTTTCTTCTCGAGTCAGCAAAGAGAGCTGACTCGGGAGGGATCTTCTTGAATTCTGAGATGGCCTGGTCGAAGGCATCTTTTTCGACATAGGCGGCCCCTAAATAATATCGAACCCGATCATCTTTGGGATTGGCAGCGAGGACAAAATTGAATTCCAAAATTGCCTGGTCCAATTTGCCCTGTTCCAAATAGATCAAGCCTATCTTCGTTCGGATATTGAGATCTTCTGAATCGGACTTTTGCATCTCCTGAAATTGGTTCAATGCCTCGTCGAACTTCTTCTTTTTGACGAAGATCTGCCCGAGTCGGCTTCTCGCCTTTTTATTGTCAGGATCGAGGTTAAGGATTTTTTTGTAAACCTCCGCTGCTTTTTCTGGTTCATTCTGTATCTCATAAATCATCCCCAAATCCATCAGAACGGAGACCAGATGGGGCTCGATGGCCAGGGCCTTTAGAAAATATTGCTTGGCCAATTCATAAGATTTTGTACTGATATAAATTCTCCCCAGAGCAAGGAAGCCCATCACGGAGTTGGGTTCGATCTTGAGAAATTGTTTAAGGATTTGGATCGCCTGGTCATAATCTTGGGTGTCTTCGTAGAGGGAACTGAGAAAGAGGTGACTTTCCCGATTTTGTGGGTCGATTTCCAATACTTTCTTGTAAGAGGCGATGGCTAAGGGGACCTTTTTGAGGATGGAATATAATCCACCCAGGAGCAAATGGGCAGGGACATCATCGGGGTCATAAAGGAGAGCGGTTTTGCATTCTTCGATCGCCTCGTTTAAAAGGCCTTTATGGATGTAAAGGGTTGCCAATTCAACATGCAGGGATGGCTCTTTGGCATCCCGGGCAATCGCTTCTTTGAGATCCTCAATGGCCTCATCCACTTTTCCCTCCCGCAATTTAAGCTGAGAGAGTAGAAAGTAGTAATAAGCAAGGGGGTTTGAAGGAAGGGTTTTTTTTTGAGTTTTCTGGAGTTTCGTTGGATTGGGTTGAACGGGAGGTGTCCCTTTTTCCCGTTTTTGAAATACAGGTATTCCCGCACACGCCCCCAGAAAAAATAGAGATAATGAAATAACGAAGACTTTCATTAAAAATAGCTTCATTTTACAAAAAATAACAGACTTCAAATACAAAGTCAAAGACCGGCATTCGATTTTAAAAAATTCTCCAAGGTGTTCGGAGAAGAATAGCCTTCCATCATTTTTCCATTTTGAAAAATGAGAGTTGGGGTGGAATGGATGAACAGACGCTTTCCCAATTCCATATTTTTATCGATGGGGCTGGCATCACAAGAAGGGGATCCCAATGTTTTTCCTTGGTAAGTTTCTTCTAAAGCCTTCACTTTATCTTGTGAACACCATATGGATTTCGCCTTCTCATAGGAGGCAGGATTTAAGGGGTATAAAAAGAAAAAAGCCTGGAGGTCTTTGATCTGTTTAAGCTCTTCGTGTAGTTGGAAACAGAAATAACATTGAGGGTCAGTAAATACATAGATCTTTCGCTTTCCTTCGCCCATTGGAATCGCGTTTTCGAGAGGAAGGCTGGAAGGATCGGCCCTTTGGAAATCTTTTAATCTATCAAGAGTGAGATTCCTTTTGATTTGGTAATCTAATATATGGCCATCAATAATGAATCTCAAGTTTTTATGGATGTAAATAATCTTTCTCTCTTGACCTATCTCACTGACAACCTCCCAGAACCCTTGCAGAGGAGCTTCCCTGATTTCCAAGATTTTGAATTCTGCCTTAATCAAATCCCTTAAAATATGGGAGGCCTCCTCTTTTGTGAGGGCAAGGGATTCCCCAAAAAGGAGGAGGACCAGAAAAGAAAACAGGATGGCTGTAATCGGTATTCTCTTCACGATAAAACCTCCTGGGAAGTATTATAACCTTCTGGAAGATAAAGAAAAAAGATCCAATTAACGATTTTTTTATTTTATGAACAAAAATTGTCCTTTCTGGCAAAAAGTTATTAGGTTTTAATTTTTGATTCTTATAGGAGATAATAATTTGTAACTTTTTAATTTTATTGAATATATTTAATTTTTTTTATATTTTTTTGACCAATTTTTACCACTTGGCATAGTCCTTGCTCATTTAAAATTGACAAAAAGACAGAAAAAAGTCACCAAAAATAAAAAAGGAGGAGAATGAAGATGAAAAAGTTATTAGGTTTAGCGATGGTTTTAGGTTTGGTTCTGTTGACTGGGGTGGCATTCGCCGCTGACACCAACACCGTCACCGTTACGGCAAATGTGGTCGGGACATGTAGGTTTAATTCTGCAACATCAACACTTGCTTTTGGCTCATTAGACCCGGGTGTGGGTGGCGATGTCAACGCTTCCACATCGACTACCTTCTGGTGTACCAGGAACGCATCCTATTCGATAACGGATGATGACGGGCTTTATGAAACCGGAGTGAATGCGAACAGAATGCGGCATGTAACAACACTGACGGAGTATATCCCTTACACCTTCAGTTATACCCCCGCGACAGGGACTGGGACTGGAAGAACGTCACCGATCACGCTGGATATCAGTGGTACAGTCACCTTTGCAAGCTACCAGAATGCGGCTGCTGGTGACTACGCAGATACAGTGGTGCTCTCCATCACTCCTTAAACAAAGGTATTTAAAACTCGATTCCTTACGCTCTCCCTCTACCCTTTGCCTGCCTGCCCCGCCCTCGGTCGGGATCGGGGGCCGGTAAGCAGGGGGAGAGGGGTAGGGTGAGGGGATCCATTCCATAAGCTGCATCAAGGAAACAAAGTGGAGTTTCCAATTGAAAACAGTTCCAATAATTATCCTAATCCTTCTCGTCTTTACGACCGCCGACATTGGCTATGCTGCCGATTCCAATTCTGTATCAGTAACGGCAACAGTCATATCAAGGGGCACCTGCTGGTTCACCACTGATACTTCTACGCTGAATTTTGGAAATCTTGATCCTTCTAATCCTGTTGATGTCAATGCCAGCACATCAATCATCTTTCGTTGTTGGCGTGGATTATTTGTTTGGTTTCCAGTAACATTTTTCATTGGCGATGATGACGGATTATACGAAACCGGAATTGATGCCAACAGGATGCGGCACTCGACAATCACTACAGAGTATCTGCCATACAGTTTTAGTTTAAACCCCACTTCTGGAACAGTTACTGGTAACCCTACAATCAACCGTACCCTCAACATCACAGGCACAGTGAGAGGTGTCGATTATCAGGATGCCACAATGGGTAATTATTCGGACAGGGTGATCGTCTCGATCGAACCATAAAGTTTCGTTGAAAAGAATCCCGGTTTTCGCTATGCTTGAGCCCGTTCAGAAAAACGAATCAAATCCATGATAGGAAGCAGGGAGAGAGAGGATTTTTTTGTTGTAAATTAACAAGTTATTTTGATATAGTATTTTACCTATGAAAACAACGGTTCCAAAGAAATTTATTTTTTTATGCGTTCTCTCTTGCCTTTTCCTTATCCCTTCCATTGCCTTCTCAGGCCAATTTAGGGTGACGCCGATCCGGTTAGATTTTGACAGGGGGACGAAGAGCGGGGTGATCACCATCGTCAATGAAGGTGGCGATAAGCTCAATGTCCAGATGAAGGCCTTTGAGTGGACACAGAACGCCGATGGAAAGGATCAGTATACAGAAACAAATGATATTATCTTTTTTCCGATGATTATGGCCCTTGAGAAGAGTGAAGAAAAGATATTGAGGGCAGGCATCAAGATTCCGGCAACCACGAAGGAAAAGACCTACCGTTTATTCATAGAAGAAATTCCCGAACCCAAAAAGGCCGAAGGGGTGAATGTCGCTATTACCATACGATTTGGCGTTCCCATCTTTGTGAAGCCGTTGAAAGAAGAGGTGAAGGGAGAGATAGAAAAGATGGACTTCTCAAAGGGTGTTTTGAGTGCCCTCATCAAAAACATAGGCAATGTCCACTTCATCATCAATTCCACAGATATTAAAGGCAAAAACGTAAAGGGAGAAGAAATCTTTTCTAAAGAGCTTAGCGGCTGGTATCTTCTGAGCGGCGTATCAAGACTTCATACGATCACCATCCCGCAGGAAGTCTGTAAAGCTCTGTCCAAACTCGATATAGAGGTTAAAACGGACAGGTTTAAATTGAACGGCAAATTGGATGTCGATCAGGCAATGTGCATGCCTTAGTATCTTCTTATTCCTTTTCAATATGTCCTACCTCCACCTTGCAGAAGGTGGACAGATGGCCATTCTAAGGATCGTTCTTAATCAAGAAGAAAAGGGTGAGTTTATTGTCAATGTGACGGAGGATGGGGATTTCCTTGTCCAGATCGAAGACCTTAAAAAGATGGGGTTTTCGGAAATTCCAGGAAAGGTTTCAGTTCTCGAAAGAGAAGAATTTGTCTCTCTTCAGTCGATGGAAGGGGTGAAAACCGTATTTGACGAAAAAAAGCTGGCCCTCGAATTGACCGCGGACCCCCATCTGCTTGGTAAAAAGATATTCACGTTGCGCTACCACAGAAAGGCCAAAGTCTATTACCCAAAAGACATGGCTGGTTTTCTCAATTACAATCTCACCTATTTTGCACGGGATTCCTTTACCTATGACAGCACCGTGCTGACCGATCAATTGGGTTTTCGGGTGGGAGACTTTCTCCTTCTCTCGGACTCTTCTTACACTCAAAGAAAGGGAGAAGGGGGACAATTTGTTCGGCTGATGAGCAACGTCACCTACGATCGGAGAGAGGACTTAAGGAGAATTGTATTCGGTGATTTTTTTGCTTCTTCAGGGGAGCTTGGAAGCACTCTGAATATGGGAGGAATAAGTTTTTCGAAGAGCTACAACATCGACCCTTATTTTATCAAATATCCAGAAATCGGCTTTTCAGGGCTTGCATCACTTCCGTCAGAGCTAGAAGTTTACAGAGATGGGGTCCTGATCAGAAAGGAAAGAATCTCACCTGGCGGGTTTGACCTCCGAGATATCCCAACCTATGTCGGTGCAGGATCCGCTGAGGTCGTCCTAAAAGATCCATTTGGACGGGAGCAGAGGATTCGACTGCCTTACTATTTTACAGATACCCTTTTAAAGAAAGGCCTGCACGAATACAGCTATAACATCGGGTTTTTAAGAGAAGATTTTGGGTTGGTCAGCAATCGATACAATGATTTTGCATTTTTGGGCTTTCACCGTTATGGAATGAGTGATTCTCTGACGGCTGGTATAGGAGCAGAGGCCTCGAGAAGGGTCCTTAACCTCGGCCTTGCTTCTACCTTATCTGTTCCATGGCAAATGGGGGTCATTAATACATCCGTGGCGTGGAGTGATTCGAAAAGAGGAAAGGATGGAATAGGTGGTTCCCTGAGTTACCTCTATCAGGGACAAAGTCTGTCGTTCGATCTTCTTCTCAGAAGTTTTACCCGAGATTATTCAAATATCTCTATCGAGACGGTGCAAGATAGAACAAAATACGAGGCCAGTGTCGGTGCCAGCTATTTCTCCTCTACGTTGGGTTCCCTCTCTCTTGGCTTTGATACGACAAGAAAATATACCGGATTAGATACGAAGAGTCTATTGGCAAGTTACTCAAGGAAAATCACAGACCGGTCCAACGTCATCGCTCAATTCAAAAGGGATGTCAAGAACCGTATCAACGAATTTAACATTTCCATTAATTACTATTTCAAGCATGGGATCACAGCGTCGTCAGGATATCAAAGGACAGATGGGACTTCGAGTGAACGAATTCAGGTTACGAAGAGCCTTCCGTTTGGAGAAGGTTTCGGGGGAAGGGCCGCTTTTGAGGCGAATCAGGCGGAGCCAAAAAATTTCAATAACTATAATCTACAACTCCAATACAATGGCAAGTACGGTCAATATGGAGGTGAATTCATAAGTACAAACCGTGCGGAGACCTATTCATTTACTGCAGCAGGCGGTCTCACCTTTGTTAAGGATTCTCTAAATTTCACGAGACCCATACAAGATAGCTTTGCACTTGTGAAGGTGGGAGATCTAAAGGACGTTCGTGTCTATTTGAGCAATCAAGAAATAGGACGGACAGGGGCTTCGGGCAAAGTGCTCATTCCAAATTTGGGTTCTTATTATGATAATCAAATCTCCATTAGCGACAAGGATATTCCAATGGAATATACCGTATCCGAAGTAATAAAATATGTCTCTCCCCCGCTCAGGAGCGGTTCTTATATAGAATTCGGGGCGGCGAAGATTCAGGCTTTCACCGGTACGCTAAAGGTAAAGGTGGGTCAAGAAATCAAACCTCTCGAATATATTGAATTCAAGCTTTTGGTCGAAGGCAAGGAGCTTCTTTCTCCAACAGGGAAAGGAGGAGAATTATATCTTGAAAATATAAAGCCAGGGAAATATCGGGGAGAATTTAAGTATTTGGATAAAGATTATTCTTTTGATATAATCATACCCAAGAGCGATGATATTATCGTTGATCTTGGAGAAATCATCTGTG
>CAZEKS010000084.1:0-8133 GCA_964512795.1 uncultured Syntrophaceae bacterium | reverse complement strand
AACCTTCATAGGAGGCAATCGCTGTTCCCAAAAAAACCAGGATGATCGTGAGCGGTAAGAACTGGAAACGAGGAAGCATCAGCCACGCCTTCAAGGAACCCGGATTGACCTTTTTCATGAATTAGCCTTTAAAATCAGTGACCACTCTTTCGCCGCTGACACAACGACAGCGGTACGCGGTGATGGAGTAATCCTGAGACGCGGAGAGTAGTTTCTCCGTGTCTCAGCGTCTCCGTGTCATATATTCTCTCTATTGCCCCATCTCCGTATCTTTGTTATTCCTTCTTGTATTTCTTCTCGCCTTCGATATACAGGTCATTCCCCCTTACATCATTGACAACAATCACTGGAAGGTCTTCGACCTCTAATCTTCGAATCGCCTCCGGTCCCAAATCCTCATAGGCCACTACCTCAGCCTTCTTCACCCGTCTGGCCAGAAGGGCCCCCGCCCCTCCTGTGGCAGCAAAATAGACTGCTTTATGTTTTTTCATCGCCTCTTTCACCGCATCAGACCGCATCCCCTTCCCAATCATTCCCTTCAGCCCTCTCTCGATTAAAGAAGGAGCGTAGGCATCCATACGATAACTGGTCGTGGGACCCGCCGATCCAAAGACCTGCCCTGGTTTGGCAGGTGTGGGACCCACATAATAGATGATCTGGCCTTTGATATCAAAGGGAAGGTTTTTTCCCTCTTTTAATAGGTCAATAAGACGTTTATGGGCAGCATCCCTTCCTGTATAGATAATTCCGTTGATCAGGATCCGATCACCTGCTTTTAATCTTTCCACATCCTCATCGCTTAGAGGCGTTTTCAATCGAATGGGTTGACTCATAGTTCCCCCTCACCGTGTCACCCTATCACCGTGTCTGTTCCAGAGTCTCAGCGTCTCCGTGTCATACATTCTCCGCATCTCCTCATCTCCCTAAATTTCTGCTTCTTTGTGCCTCTGTGCATGACACTGGATGTTCACTGCCAAGGGAAAACTGGCGATATGGCATGGCATCATCAAAATGTGAACAGCCAAAGAGGTGGTCCGCCCTCCTAATCCTTGAGGCCCAATACCAAGTTTATTGATCGCCGTCAATATTTCCGATTCCAACTGATCCAATTCCGGATCCGGATTTCTGCTTCCCAGAGATCTGAGCAAACTCTTCTTTGCAAGGAGTGCCGCTTGCTCAAAGGTTCCTCCTATCCCGACTCCGACAATGGTTGGAGGACAGGGATTTGATCCTGATTCTTTTACTCTCTGAACCACAAAACGCTTGATGCCCTCGACCCCGTCCGATGGGGTGAGCATGGTGACCCGGCTCATATTCTCACTGCCACCCCCTTTGGGAGCTATTGTGACCTTGACTTTATCTCCGGGAACCACTTCGGTATGGATGATCGCAGGCGTATTGTCTCCCGTATTAGCTCGGGTGAAAGGATGACAAATAGACTTTCTTAAATACCCATCCCGGTATCCTTGGCGAACACCCTCCTGGATGCCCTCAGTCAAATTTCCCCCGGTTAGATGAACATCCTGCCCCAATTCTAAAAATACCACTGCAAAACCTGTGTCCTGGCAAATCGGGACATTCTCCTCTTTTGCAATTCGGGCATTCTCCTTCAATTCCTTCAATATCTCCAACCCTAAAGGAGACTCTTCCCTTTCCATCGCCCGATCAAAGGCCTCAAGGACATCCTCTCCGAGATCGGTACTGGCTTTCATACAAAGGTCTCTCACCTTCTCGGTGATCAACTTGACATTGATCTCTCGCATGTTACCCTCGTGATTCGTGACTCGTTAATCGTGATTCGTGAACAATAAACCAGCGCTGATAAACTATCGATAAATTTCCTCTTACGATTCACCATACACGATTACAACTTCAACTCCGTAATGCTCTTCTTCACGCTCTCTGCAGACTTGGTAACCAGTTTTTTCTCTTCCTCTGTCAATTGGAGTTCGATTATTGCCTCTGCACCGCCGGCTCCCAATTTAACCGGAACGCCGAAGCAGATATCTTTCAACCCGTATTCTCCATCGAGATAGACACAGCAAGGGAGAATTCTCTTCTTGTCTTTAAGGATGGCCTCCGTCATCTGGATGGCTGCCGCAGAGGGTGCATAGAAGGCACTTCCTGTCTTGAGGAGATTGACGATCTCTCCACCCCCTTTGCGGGTTCGATCAACCAGCCTGTCAATGGTCTCCTTAGGAAGAAGTTGCGAAAGAGGAATCCCGCTGATGGTGGTATACCTTGGGAGGGGAACCATCTCGTCCCCATGTCCTCCCAACAGGAGCGCTTGAATATCCTCCACGGAGACACCTAATTCCATCGCGATGAAAGCCTTGAATCGGGCGGTATCGAGGATCCCTGCCATCCCCATCACCCTCTGTTTTGGGAACCCGCTCTTTTTAAAAGCCAGATAGGTCATGGTATCCAGAGGATTGGTTACCATGATGAGAATCGCCTGCGGAGATTTTTCAACGACTTGGGCCACCACCGTTTCGATGATCTTCTTATTGATCTCCAATAGATCCTCCCGGCTCATCCCCGGCTTTCGAGGAACGCCTGAGGTAACGATGACCACATCAGAATCCTTTGTCTCCTCGTACCCGTTGGAACCGATGACCTTTGAATCGAAACCTTCCACAGGACTTGCTTGGAGGAGGTCAAGCGCCTTTCCTTGGGGAATCCCTTCAAGGATATCCACTAAAACGACATCGCCTAATTCCTTTTCAGCGGCCCAGTGTGCCGCTGTAGCCCCGACGAACCCTGCGCCAATAACTGAAATTTTCTTTCTTCCCATAAAACCCCTCCTCTCCTTGATAAACGATAGACGATAAACGTAGAACGATGAACAAAAGTTCATCGCCATGGTTCATCGTTCATAGTTCATTGTCCATTGTCATAGTTATGTTCGATTTAATGGGATAACCTTTCGGATGAAAACCGCAAGTCTTCCGAATGATCAGCTCGGGTTCTAAAACAATCTCCTTCGAAGGCCCCGTCTTCCTCCCCTCAATCCTTTCAACTAAGGTTTCCACTGCCATAGCACCCATCTCATACTTTTTTTGGCCGATCGTTGTCAATTCAATCCCTTTCATGGACGTGAATTCAATATCGTTAAACCCTATCAATGCGATTTCTTCTGGGACCTTCGTCCCCTCTTCAACGATCGCCTGATAAGTTCCTAAAGCCATGTAGTCATTCGTAGTAAAAATGGCTGTGGGGGGCTCGTTCATCTTAAGAAATTTCTTGCCTCCCTGATAACCGGATCCTTTTAAAAAATCCCCTTCCAAGAAATAATCCCCCATTCCTTCCAAACCGTAAGCAGCCAGTGCTTTCTTTCCACCCTCCAGACGTTCAAAACCCACGGAAGATTCGGAAGATCCACCGATCACTCCAATCCGTTTATGGCCGAGTTTGATCAGGTGCTCGACAGCTAAAAAACCACCGAGGATATTATCCACCCCGACATAATCGACTTTCTCTCTCACCATGGGGTGATAGGTTCTACGATTGACCAAGATAATGGGAAATCCCTCTTCAGCTAATCCGATGATATTCGGGTCCCCCATATGTGCAGAAGTACAAATGATGCCATCCACCCCTTTGCTTCGAAGCATATCAATATACTGTTTTTCGATGGAAAGGTCGTAATTGGTACTACAGAGAATGATATTATACCCCAGACGGATAGCCGTCGATTCGATCCCCTGGGAGAGTTCCGTATAGAAAGGATTGGCAATGGTCGTGATGACGAGACCCAATGTCTTGGTTCGCCTCATCACCAGACTTCTGGCAATAAAATTTGGCCGGTACTTTAACGCTCTTGCGATATCAAGAATTTTCTCCTTGGTCTCATTCTTAATCCGAGATTTATTATTAAGCGCCCTCGAGACTGTGGTGTGGGAGACCTTGGCCATTCGGGCAATATCTTTAATAGTAATCTTCTTATCCATGTTCTTGCGTTAACGATAACACAAAAACCTTAAAATTTCAAAAAAACAAGAGATTACTCATTAAATCAAATGGCTATAGTGTTATACAAAAGCAGTGCGTAAACGTTAACATTTATATATCTCTTTTGTCAAGATAAATATTTGGCTTTTTGTGTTTGTTGGGAAACTTTGTTTAAGAAATAGGCTCTTCCGGGTTTTTTTTGGGTTGCCTCCCCTTAACTTAAGGGGAGGTGTGGAGAGGTTAGAAACGCATCACGTCAATTCCCTGTGCTCTTAGATATTCTGAACGGGCTTTATCACATTCCCTGTTATCGCCCTGGTTGTGTTGTCCGCCGTCCAACTCTACCGCAAGCTTCACCGTTGTACAATAAAAGAAAATTCTCAGCCATCAATATGCAAGAAATCACTCTTCTTCACTCTTAGTCAAGTCCTCAAACCGGATATCTAAACCCAGGATGCCTTTGATCTCCCCCACTTCATTCCTGATCGGCCCGGAGACAGTGATACAGAGAGCCCCTGTGATCTTTGAAGAATAGAGGTCTGTGACATGAACTTTGCCGTCTCTCAGGGGTTCGATAAACCAAGAACGGTTCGAATAATTTTCTCCCATTCCCACGTGCTCATATTTGGCTTGGTCCACGGCCTGGCAGATATTTCGCGTGATCTTCGTCCCATGCATATTCACTCCGTATGCGAACTGGATGTAAGGGTATTCGTCCACCAGAGATTGCAGAATCGGCTCCATCTGCTCAGCCGTCATGACTTTCATCCCGGATTCTTCAATCACTCGTTCAATAATATGGGCGGCCATCTCATGGGCCCTTGCCTTGAGGATATCGAACTCAGAGACGAAGACCTCAGGAAGATATTTCCGGGTCACCTTCTCCATCTCCTGATCCGAAATGGACGTGGTTCTCCCTTCCTCATATTGTTTGGTGACCCACCGATTGATCTTGGCCACTCCCGGATGCGTCTTTTCGACCCGATCCTTTCCAGTTAAAACAAAATGGGAGTTGATCCACTGGGCAATCCCTGCCAATCCAGACTTATCGTTGACCGAGATGGAGATGGGGCGATTGAGAATCTTAGCTGTATTAAAAATATTGTAGATCTCTTCGTCTTTCAGAAGACCATCTGCATGAATTCCGGCGCTCGTCGAATTGAAATTGGCTCCTACAAGGGGCATATTCGAGGGGATAGGGACACCCACTGCCCGCTCCAAGTAGTTCCGGATTTCTGTGATCATCGTGGTATCGATTCCGTTGTTCTGTCCCATCAAACTGATATATTCGATGATCAGTCCCTCGATGGGCGGGTTCCCGGTTCGCTCTCCAAAACCGAGAAGCGTCCCGTTGGCGGCAGCACATCCATAAAGCCACGCCGTCGTGGCGTTGATGAATCCTTTATGGAAATCATTGTGGCCATGCCATTCCAAGTATTCGGAAGGAACGCCCGCATCGTCAATCATCGCTCGGACGATCTTGGGTACGCAACGGGGAAGCACGGCACTGGGATAGGGCACTCCGTAACCCATGGTATCGCAGAGCCGAATCTTGACCGGAAGTTTGGCCTCTTCAGAAAGACGCATGATATCCTGAGCGAAGGGAACGCAGAACCCGTAAATATCTGCGCGGGTCACATCCTCAAAATGGCACCGGGGGACGATTCCAAGGTCCAGCGCCGCAGAAACAATCGAGAGATACTCTCTCATCACCGCCCTTCGATTCTTCTTCAGTTTTAAAAAGATATGGTAGTCCGACACAGAAGTGAGAATGCCTGTTTCTTTCAATCCCATTTCTTTCACTAATTTAAAATCTTCCTTAACCGCCCGGATCCATCCTGTAATTTCCGGGTAGCGGTAACTCCTCTCCTGGCATTTCCTCACCGCTTCTTTGTCTTTCTCAGAGTACAAAAAGAATTCACATTGCCGGATCACTCCGTTGGTGCCTCCTAACTTATGAAGCAAATCGTAGAGGTCAGTAATCTGCTCGACGGTATAAGGAGGCCTGGCCTGTTGCCCATCCCGGAAAGTAGTATCGGTGATGAAGATCTCTTCAGCCGGATCGGAGAAAACAAATTTATTATCAAATGTGACCCGGCAAACCTCTTCGTACGGGAAGACGTTTCGATAGAGGTTTGGCTCTTGGATATCCAAAAGGGGAAATGGATCTACGGCGTGCTTGCTTTGGAACGGTCTCTTCTTTCGGGCGATGGTCATATTTTCTCCTCGCTTATGACAAATTACTCGAATGATAGCGAATCCATCGAATTCGATTTATTCGTTACATTTGCTGTCATCCGTTCTGCTTGCAATTTGACTTTTGGGTTCCCTATACCTTGATCTCTTTTATCTTAATCCAAAGCTCGTCCAGTTGCTTGGAATCCACTCTCGAAGGGGCATCGCTCATTAAACAAGTGCCTTTCTGGGTCTTTGGAAAGGCGATGACATCTCGTATGGACTCTGCATGGCTGAGGATCATGACGAGCCGGTCAAGACCAAAGGCAATCCCACCATGAGGCGGAGTTCCATATTCAAGAGCCTCTAAAAGAAATGCAAACCTCTCTCTGGCCTCTTCCTCTCTCATCCCCAACTTTTCAAAGAGGAGGGATTGCACCTCCCTCAGATGATTTCGGATGCTTCCTCCACCGATTTCTGACCCGTTCAACACCAGGTCATAAGCCTTGGCCTTGACGGATTCTGGACGATCTTTCAACTTAGGGATGTCTTCATCCTTGGGGGCAGTAAACGGGTGATGCACAGCCGCATAACGTCCCTCGGCTTCATCATACTCCAAAAGCGGAAAATCGAGGATCCAGACAAACCGATATTCATCTTTGGGAATAAGTCCCAATCTCTCACCGAGATGAAGTCGGAGGTTGGCTAAGGATTGATTGACCACCTTGGGGGAACCCGCCACGAAGAGAAGAAGATCGTTTTCCAAGGCATTCAGAGTATCATTCACTGCTTTCTTCTCTTCCTCCGTAACAAATTTCTGAATCGACGATTGCCATCCATTGGCACCGACTTTTGCCGATATCAATCCTTTGGCGCCGAAGTTCTGAACAAAGTGTGTGATATCGTCGATTTCTTTTCGGGAAAAGGAACTTCCTCCTTTCACATTGATCGCCTTGATGATGCCCTTCCCTTCTACAGTATCCCTGAATACCTGGAAGGAGGACCCTCTCAAGGCTTCGGTGACATCCCTCAATTCCATTCCAAATCGGATATCAGGCTTATCCAGTCCATATCGATTCATCGCTTCATCATAGGTCAAGGTCGGAAATGGAAGTTTCAAATCGATGTGTAGCACCTCTTTAAAGATATGGGCCATTAATCCTTCCATTGTTCCCTGGATATCCTGAACCGTGACGAAAGACATCTCCACATCGATTTGTGTGAATTCAGGCTGACGGTCGGAACGGAGGTCTTCGTCCCGAAAACACCGCACAATTTGAAAATAACGGTCAAATCCTGAGACCATCAGGATCTGTTTTAATAGCTGGGGAGACTGAGGCAGAGCATAAAAATGGCCCGGGCTGAGTCGGCTGGGGACTAAAAAATCTCTTGCTCCTTCAGGGGTGCTTTTGAAAAGCATCGGTGTCTCGACCTCTAAAAACCCCAATCGATCGAAGTAATTTCGAACCTCTTTGGCCACCTGATGGCGTAAGATCAAATTCCGCTGGAGGCCCGGTCTCCTCAGGTCCAGATATCGGTATTTCAGACGAGTCTCCTCTGCGACCTCCGCCTCGTCTTCTATGGGAAACGGGGGAGTCTTGGCAACGTTGAGAATCTTCAGCTCTTTCGCAAGGACCTCAATCTCTCCCGTTCTTAATTTTGGATTGGCCGTTCCTTTCGGCCTCTCCGCCACCGTTCCTATGACCGCTATGACATATTCACTTCTCAGGGATTGAGCTTTCTCGTGTGCCCCTGAACTCACCTCCGGATTGAAGACCACCTGGACAATCCCTTGTCGATCTCTCAATTCAATGAAGATGAGACCTCCGAGATCTCTTCTCCGTTGAACCCATCCCAAGAGGGTGACCTCCCGGTTTACATCCTTTTTGTTGAAACCTCCGCAATAATCCGTTCTTTTCAGATTTCCTAAAAGGTCAATCATGATTCGTAACTCGTTCATCGGGATTCGTGTTTTTGCTGGTGATCAGTTCTGTTCTTTGGTGAATG
>CAZEKS010000083.1:0-8159 GCA_964512795.1 uncultured Syntrophaceae bacterium | reverse complement strand
GGTTTTGAGACAGAGGCTGTTCCGACTCCTCTCACCGAAATCGTGGGTGAAGAGAGAGGAAGGTTTCAGAGCGGGATCGGAGAGTTCGATCGGGTCTTGGGAGGGGGGATCGTTTTTGGATCGGTGATTTTGGTCGGGGGAGATCCAGGCATTGGCAAATCTACCCTTCTTCTTCAAGTGATGAACTGTTTATCCTTCAGAGGGAAAAAAGTCCTTTACGTCTCCGGAGAAGAATCGCTCCAGCAGACCAAGATGAGGGCGGATCGGTTAGGCGTCTCCTCAGAACACCTCCTTGTGGTCGCAGAGACATCCTTAGAAAAGATTCTCCAGGACATCCAGACGCTCAGACCTTCAACCGTAGTGGTTGATTCCATTCAGACGATTTATTCCTCCGAACTTCCTTCGACGCCCGGATCGATCAGTCAGGTCAGGGAGGCGTCGAGCCGGTTGCTCTATTTGGCAAAGCATCTCTCCATTCCCATCTTTCTCGTCGGTCATGTGACGAAAGAAGGTTTCATCGCAGGGCCAAAAGTTTTGGAGCACATGGTCGATACGGTTCTTTACATCGAGGGGGAAGCCACTCACGCTTTTCGCATCTTGAGGGCGGTCAAGAATCGTTTTGGCTCCACCAATGAGATCGGAGTCTTTGAGATGAAGGATTCCGGCTTGGTGGAAGTCACCAGCCCTTCTGAGTTCTTCCTTTCTGAACGTGCCCAACCCACCTCTGGGTCCGTCGTCATGCCCAGCCTGGAAGGGTCAAGACCCATCTTGATTGAACTTCAAGCTCTGGTCGTTCCCACAAACTTTGGTATGCCACGGAGAACTGCCGAGGGAGTAGATGCCAACCGCGTATCCCTTCTCGTTGCCGTCATGGAGAAGAGATTGGGGGTTCACCTCAATAATCAGGACATTTTTCTTAATATCGCTGGCGGAATGAAAGTGGAAGAACCGGCCGCTGATTTAGGAGTGATTGCTGCCATTGCCTCAAATTTTAGGGATAAAGTGATTGATCCAGAAATGGTGGTCTTTGGCGAAGTGGGGCTGGGAGGAGAGGTGAGAGGCGTCAGCCAATCAGAGATCAGAGTAAAAGAAGCATCGAGGTTGGGATTTAAACGATGTCTTTTGCCGAAGCAGAATCAAGAAAAGATGAAAGGAGCGAAGGGCATCGAATTGATCGGGGTCAAAACAGTTCAGGAAGGGATCAAAGCACTGTTTTAGAAGATCAGTGTAAAATTAGCATTGCAAAATGAGCGTTGAAAAATGAAAAACAACATAAATTTGATATGCTCATTGTTAATTTTGCAATTTACAAAGAGGTTCTGTAGATGGAAAAATGGATGACCGGATTGATTTCTGTCCTCCTCGTTCTCTTATTTTTGTCTCAAGGTTACAGCCAGGAGAGACTTCTGAATCCTGGGGAACTCTATGATTCGTCCATGGATCTCTATTATCAAGGGAAATGGGAAGAGGCCCTTCAAGGTTTTTCAAAAATCATCCAATCCGCCTCACCCACCCAATTGGCTTCCTATTCCCAATATATGATCGGACTCTGTTATCTCAAAATGAAAAAATATGAAGAAGCCATCCACCCATTAGAACTCTATTTAAAAAACTATCCAGAGGGTGACCGTGTGAACGAAGTAGAGAAAGGGATTCAGATGGCCAAGGAACAGTTGAAAGAGAAGACCTCCGCGCCGTTACCCGTTTCTGAACCGGCCGAAAAAAAATTCCTTTCCGTGGTCAAGAAGGCGAAGAGACGGATCTGCGCTCAGATCGCCTATCTTGAAGGAAAGAATCTTGAGGAAGTGGAGAAGAGAGTGAAGGAGTTGAAAAATGCCGGTGTGAATACGATTATCTTCAGAGTTTTTCAAAATAAAGGGGATCGAATATATAAATTTGTCACCGCTCGCCATGAGGAGGGAGTCTATTTCAAAACAGAATATGCTCCAGTCGTTGACGATATCTTGGGGGAAGTTGCAGAGATGGTTCATCGGAATGGACTTGAAATCTTTGCATGGATCACCACGCGCTATGCCAACTACGGGTTGGAAGGACATCGTGAATATCGGTCTAAGAGATATAATTTTGAGACAAAACAAATGGAGGAAGCGAGGGGTTTCAATCTCTTTCACCCTGATGTCCTGAAACGCCTTGAAGGGGTTTTTCGGGACCTGGGTCGCACCCCCATTGATGGAATCCTGTTTCAGGACGACCTCATTCTTAGACATGGCGAAGACTTCAGCACCGAAGCCAACAAAGCCTTTCTGAAAGAGTTTGGGTACTTGCCCCATCCGGACCTCTTCTATATCGATTCTTATAAATCGGAACCCGGAAAACATTATGTCAAGACGTATACCGATCGTTTCTGGACTTGGGCGAACTGGAAAAACCGTTGGTTAATGAATGTGGCCAAACGACTGATGGAAGTTGCCAGAGAATCGAACCCGAACTTACAATTTGCCATCAATCTCTATTTTGAGGCCGTCCTTAGCGATGTGAACGGCATGGTTTGGTTTTCGCAGACGCTTTCAGGAGCATTGAAAAACAATTTTGACTATTATGCCATCATGGCCTATCATCGCCAGGCCATGAAAGACCGGAATATAGAACTGAGGGAGGCCATAGACCTGATGGCTGAGGTGGCACAGAAAGCAGTGGAAACAGTGGGAGATCCTTCCAGGGTGCTGATGAAAACTTGGATTCTCGATTCGAAGAGAAATGGGGGGGGCAGTGATGAGCTCGCCTCACGGGAAGAGATCGAGGAGATCTTAACTGCGATCTTGAATCATGGCGAAGTAAGTTTAGCCTTTGTTCCTTACATCGATCGATTCCCTATTCAATCCTTAAAAGGGAAATGGACCAATAAATAAAATTTCAGATTGTGGATTTCAGATTTATGAGGGACTGGTTCGACCTGCCTTCGCCGAACTGCTTGTCGAGCAAGTTTATTGCCAGCTAAGAATGTCTCCCCGTGGGCCCCTCACCCTTCCTCTCTCCCCAACGGGGAGAGGGATGGGGTGAGGGGTAAATTAATGCACTTCCGCCCAGTTCTTTCCCGAGTGGATGGAGACCTTGAGCGGGACGGAGAGGTTCATCACGGTCTCCATTTCATCCTGGGTCATGGGGATGGCTTTTTGAAGTTCCTCTTCGGGGGCCTCGAAGACCAATTCGTCGTGGACCTGCATGATCATTTTGGTGGAGAGACCGAGTTCTTCGATTCGGTTCTGAATGCGAATCATTGCCACCTTGATAATATCTGCCGCTGTTCCTTGAAGAGGGGTATTGACGGCCATCCTCTCTGTCGCTTGTCGGATGGCTACGGTTGGGGAGTGAATGTCCGGCAGATAGCGGCGGCGATGCAAAAGGGTCATCGCATATCCCTTCTGCCTGGCCTCTTCCAAACTTTTTTCGATATAGGTTTGAACGCCGCCATATTTTTTAAAATATTCATCAATATAGGCCTGGGCGATCTTGGGATCTATCCTGAGTTGTTGCGAAAGGCCATAGGCGCTCATTCCATAAAGGATGCCGAAGTTGATCACCTTGGCCTCCCTCCTCATCGAAGGCGTTACCTTTTCCATGGGAACACTGAAGATCTCTGAAGCCGTTCGGGCATGGATGTCTTCATCATTTTGAAAGGCTTTGATTAGCGTTTCATCTTGGGAGAGGTGAGCAAGAATTCTCAATTCAATCTGAGAATAATCTGCAGAGACAATGAACCGTCCCTTCTCTGGAACGAAGGCCTGGCGAATCCGGTTTCCCTCTTCCGCACGGACAGGGATGTTCTGGAGGTTGGGATCGCTCGAGGAAAGCCGTCCTGTAGCGGTCACGGTTTGATTATAAGAGGTGTGAACGCGGCCGGTTTTAGGATGGATCAATTTGGGAAGGGCATCGATGTAAGTCGATTTGAGTTTGCTGAGATTGCGGTAACCCAGAATCTCGAATGGGAGTTCATGCTGGAGAGAGAGCTTGGTCAGCACCTCCACATCCGTGGAGGTGCCCGTTTTGGTCTTCTTGACTACAGGCAGTTTCAGCTTGTCAAAAAGAATTTTCCCCAATTGTTGGGAGGAATTGATGTTGAAAACCTCTCCGGCCACCCCGTAAATTCGCTCCATCTTCTGCTGGAGTTGGGTTTCAATCTCCTTCGAATATTCCTGGAGAAGGTCCAGATTGATCTTCACTCCGTTCATCTCCATTTTTGCCAGGACCGTGACGAGAGGCATCTCCACCTGGTCAAAGAGATATTGAAACCCCTCCTCCTTTAGTTTTGGAAAAAGGAGACAGGAGAGCTGGAGAGTGACCTCCGCATCTTCACAACTGTAATCCCTCGCCTTCTCAAGTTCGATCTGGTCGAAGGTCACTGCCTTCATTCCACTCCCCACGATCTCTTTGAAGTCAGTGACAGATCGATCCAAATATTCCTGGGCAATTTCGCTCAGGTTGTGGTTATGTTTGGTGGGATTGAGAAGGTAGGAGGCGATCATCGTATCCCCGTCTATCCCCTGCAGGTGAATCCCATATCGTTTCAGGACAATCCATTCATATTTGATATTCTGACCCACCTTTTTCACTTCCCTGTCTTCCAGAACAGGTTTTAACTGCTCCAACGCCCAAGGAAGGGGAAGTTGTGGGGTCGTCCCCCCTTGGTGGCCGAGGGGAATATAGAAAGCCTGATGCGGGACGTAGGACAGACTGATCCCTACGAGATCCGCCCACATTGGGTAAGGGGAGGTGGTCTCCAGATCGATGGAAAAGGTGGCGGCCTTTCTTAAATCTTCCAATAAAGCAAGAAGTTCATTTCGATCCGTGATCAAACGGTAGTCCCTGCCCGCTGACAGGGAGGCCTTTTCGGCAAAGAGTTCTTTGAGAAGTTTGTTGAACTCCAACTCTTTGAAGATCTCCTTAAGGCTCTTCAGATCAGGAGGGGAGAGGGAAAAATCTTTTAATTGGGAGTGGACGGGCACATCGGTATGGATCGTTGCCAACTGCCTGCTGAGACGAGCCAGGTCTCCATGGGTCTTTAAATTTTCTTTCAATTTCTTCTGGGGAATTTCTTCCACATGGGCCAGAAGATTTTCGATCGACCCATAAGTCTTGATCAACTGGATGGCTGTCTTCTCTCCGATCCCGGGAACACCCGGAATATTATCAACGGCATCTCCAGACAGCCCCATCACTTCCACCACCTGCTCGGGAGAAACGCCGAAACGCTGGATGACCTCTTCCACACCGAACCTTTTCTCCTTCATGGTGTCATAGACCTGAATCCGATCACTGACCAGCTGAAGGATGTCTTTGTCCCCGGTGATGACCACGACATCGACTTCCGATTCCAGCCTCTTGGCCACGGTTCCGATGAGATCATCCGCCTCATATCCTTCCATCTCTAAGAGGGCAATTCGGTATCCCTCGATGATCTTCTTGATATAGGGAATCTGGGGGGAAAGGGCCTCTGGCATGGCAGGCCGGTTGGCTTTGTATTCTTTATAGACCTCGCTTCGAAAGGTGGGAGCCTTTGAATCGAAGATCACCGCAAGATAATCCGGCCGGTGTTCCTTGAGCACCTTAAGAAGCATCTGGATGAAGCCATAGGTCGCATTGGTCGGGAGACCCTTGGAATTGGAAAGATGGCCGATGGCATAGAATGCACGAAAGAGATAAGAGGAACCATCGATTAAAAAGAGTTTAGGACGGTCAGACATAATCCTTTCTCATGAATGAGAAATAAAATCCGAAACGCCTGCATGTATCTCCCTCTCCCCTTGGTGGGAGAGGGAGGGGGTGAGGGGGATTATACTTTGCCCACCCCCACCTCAATCCTCCCCCGTCAAGGGGGAGGATAATGCTTCGTAATTTTTATGGTTCGTGGGCGGCCAATTGGCCATGAATAATTTGTTTTGAATTTCGGATTTTTCAGCAACGTTTTCGGATACCCGACCCATTGAAATATCTATTTTTGTCTGTAGCCTGGTCAGGGATTCACGTGGTATTCGTATGAACTCGATTCCCGCCAGAATGTTTGGCAATATACATCGCATCATCCGCAGATTTGACAAACCCTTCCAGGTCAAAGGGGTCTCTGTATTCGGATAGGCCGATGCTGACCGTAATGTTTTGGAATTCGGTCTGTTCGATGGAAGAACGGATGCGTTCCGCAATGGTCATGGCTTGATCCAAGGAGGCCCCGATGAGGAGAACGGCGAATTCATCCCCTCCGTAACGATAGCCAGAATCGACATTGTATCGAATGGAATGTCTGACGATCTCACCCACGTTTTTTAAGACCTTATCCCCTTCCAGATGACCATAGAGGTCATTATAACTTTTGAAATGGTCGAGGTCGAACATCAGGAGCGAAAGAGAGGTTTTTTGCCGTTTCAGACGAATCAGTTCGGCCTCCAGGGTCTTAAAAAAATGGCGATGGTTGTAAAGGCCGGTCAGATCATCGGTGATGGAGAGCCTTCTGACCTCCTCCTCCAATTTTTCTTTCTCCCTCAGAGTCTTATACTTCTCCAGACATTGGTTGACGATGTGGATCAGATGTTCATTCTCGAAGGGTTTCTTCACAAAGTCAGAAGCGCCCTCCTTGAGGGCCCCGATGGCATTATCGACCGTGGCAAAAGCCGTCAGCATGATGACGCATTGGAGAGGATTCATGATTCGAATTCTTCTTAAGGCCTCGGTGCCATCGATTCCCGGAAGACTAATATCCATCAAGACCACATCGGGTTTTTCCTCTTCGACCTTCTTCACTCCTTCTTCACCGGTCGAGGCAATCGTGACATCGTACCCCTCAAAGTGAAGGAGTTTTTGGATAATTTCTAAGGTATCCGGTGCATCATCAACGATCAGGACTTTTCCCTTTATGTCTTTATGAACGGGTGAGCCTTGCATCTTCGTTCTCCACAGAAAGAGGAAGGGTAAAATAGAAGGTGGAACCCTTCCCCAATTGAGACTCCACCCAGATATTCCCTCCATGCTCTTCAACCAGCCGTTTGGCAATGGCAAGCCCCAGGCCTGTTCCGCCGTGCTTGCCTCCTTCGACCTGGTAGAATTCATCGAAGATCATTTGGAGTTTATCTTCCGGGATCCCCATTCCGGTATCTCGAATCTCGATGAGAATCGATCGGTCCTTTTGGCTGGCGATGATCGAGATCTGACCTCCATCGCCGGTAAATTTGAATGCGTTGGAGAGGAGATTGATAAAGATATCATGAAGCGCTGTTCGATCAGCATGGAGATAAAGGTCTGACGCAATGTCAACTTGAATGGAGAGGTTCTTCTCCACATGGGCGACCTCATTGACATATCCTCCGATCACCTCAGAGAGCAAAATCTGTTCCCGGTTGAAGAGGAAACGATTGGATTTCATCCGACTGAGATCCAGCATTTGGTCCATTCTCATTTGAATTCGGTTGGTATTCCTCTGAATCGTTAGAAGATAGGATTTCATATGCTCGGGGACCCTTCCTTCTTTCTCGGAAAGGATGAAATCGATATTGGCCTTGATGGCCGTGAGCGGAGTTTTTAGTTCATGGGAGGCGATGCCGATGAATTTCATTCTCGTCTCATCCATCTCCTTAAACTCGCGGTTGACCATTTCCAATTCCCTCTTGGCGGCTTGGAGTTCCTCAAGCGTCTTCAGGGTGGTGGTCCTCGCCCAGTTCAGTTCCGCGATGTTCTCCTCCAACCGGTGGGTTCGTTCCTCCACTTTTCTTTTCAGATCACTTCTGGATTCTTTCAACGGAAGGGTCATTCGGTTGAAGGCTCTCGCCAGGTCTCCGATGAATTTAAAGATCAGGCTGACTCGGAAACGAAAAAAGGGTTTATACCGGCTCATAGATGCAATAAGGTTCTTCGGCCATGTACTCTCCAGAGAGTTCGTAGGCCCGTGCGCGACAACCTCCGCAGACCTTTCTAAACTCACACCTTCCGCATTTTCCCTGATAGCCATCGGTATTCCGGAGGTTTTGGAAGATTTCGGACGCTTCCCAGATCTCCCTAAAATGTTTTTCCCTGACATTTCCACAATTCAATTCTAAATAACCGCAGGGTTGAACCTGGCCGACGTGGGAGATGAAACAGAAGGAGATGCCGCCCAGACATCCCCGGGTCATGGCATCTAATCCGTGCGTTTTGGGAGGGATCTTCTTTCCCTC
>CAZEKS010000082.1:0-8174 GCA_964512795.1 uncultured Syntrophaceae bacterium | reverse complement strand
AGAATTTTGCATTTGTTGAAGAAGACATCGGTTCCACTGGCAAAGATCAGTCTAAATGATTTTTACTCAATTGGTCAATATAAATCGCCCCTCACTCCAGCCGTTCGGCTGATGGTTCGACAAGCTCACCATGATCACTTTGAGCCTGTCGAATGGTCACAACGAAGTCCTTTCATCCGAGGGGAGAGAATAAAAGATGAGGGGAAAATATTTCTTGATTTACTTTCATTTTTCTGTTAATGATTCGCTTGGATTTTGAAGCTCCCCGGCCACAGGCCGGGGCTTCCCGGAAATGAAATATTATTTCATAGTGTGCCCCTTCCTGCCTGCCGGTAGGCAGGGACCCCACCTAAAGGGCGGGACTTGTGGGGCACTCGCCGGTCAATCAGGAGGAGAACCTTGAAAACGAACATTAAATATTTTTGTATCTTTGTTCTTATTCTTTTTTTGATCTCGTGCGCCAGTGGAAGAAAGACAGAAAAGAAAGAAATAGCGCTCAGTATTGAGGAGCATTTCCAATTAGCGTATAGCGCGGCAGAGAGGGGAAATATGGATGAGGCTGTGAGAGAATATCAAAGGGTGCTTGAAATGGATTCAAAGAATGCAAAAGCCCATCTCAACCTCGGAATCGTCTATGGAAGACAGGCAAAGTATAAGAAAGAGATCTCGGAATACGAAAAGGCACTCCGCATTGACCCTAATTTCGTTGAGGCCCATTTCAATCTTGGGGTGGCTTACCAGGAAAGTGGGGACCTCAAAGAGGCGATGGCCCAATATCAGAAGACGCTTCAAATTTATCCGAATTACGTTGAGGCCCATAACAATCTTGGAATTCTTTACTTCAGAAAAGAAATGTTAGATCAGGCCCTGGCTGAGTATCAGAAGACGATCGACATCAAACCGGACTATGCCAAGGGTTATTATAATATCGGGAGTGTCTATCGGGAAAAGAAGAGAATAGACGAGGCGATCGCTTCCTTTCAAAAAGCATTGGAGATCAATCCTAAATTTGCCGAAGCTCACTATAGTCTGGCGGTCGCCTATTATGAGAAACAGAAATTTAAGTTAGCCATTGAGCATTGTGATCAGGCTGGGAAATTAGGGATTCTCGTAGATCCTAAATTTTTGGAGCGACTCAAACCCTATCGATAGAATCTTTACCCCTTTAGAAATTCCAGCGGGACATTAAACCCTACCAGAATTATTAAAAATGTAATCCCGCTATAGCGGGACTGCAGAGCAGCGGAACATTATTTCTAACGGGGTGAACTTCCCTCCTTGCCACCCATTCTTTCTGGTGTGTTATTTCCACACCCAATGCTTGATTTTTTCTCCTTTTTCTGATAATTCTCCAACCATCATGATCGATTTATTGACCCTTACAAAAATAATGGAACGAAGAGTTTAGGAGAAGAGGCATGGAGACGCGAGAGGCGATTTTGGATTTTCAATATGCAGAGAAGATGAAATCCGGGTTGATTATTGGAACGACCCTCCTGGATCAAATGGCATCGCTCAAAAAAGAGGAAGAGCTCTCCGGGGGCAAAAAGGTATTGGTATGGTATTTAGAAGGATTGCTCCGGGAGATTCGAATCGCAGAGAATGTGTTGGGATCGAGCCGTTATACGGACTTAGAAAGAAAAGTGATGGAGGTGATTGGAAGAATTCATATGTCTCAATTTCAAGAGGCTCAAGGGTCTTTTTCTGAAGCCATCTCTCTGGCCACCACATCATGCCAGACGGCCATGAATTTCTTGATGGAGAGGAAATTGGTGTAGAAATATTTTGGAGGTGGCTGAATCTATGAGAAGAAGGTATCTCATCCTTGTTTTGGTCAGTTTCTTGTTTTGGTTCCCCTCATTCGCTCAATCCCAACCGGAGAGAATTCTTGAAAAATTGTTCGAGCCAAAAATTCATCCTGGCGATCTAAGGGTCCTTCAGTTAGAGATGAACCCTGATCCTGTTCGAGAAGGTGAATGGGTGAGTTTTCTGGTTGTCGTCTCCAACCGCTCCCGTTATTCTGCGAGGGTAAGCCTCTTTGTCAAAGACAGGGATGAGGTGGTCACTTCCGTTGATGATGTATTACTCAAACCGGGAAATAATCGAATCTTTTTTCCTCAAACCCGTTACCGATTTTCCCGGAATGAGTATTGTTTCACAGTAGAGGTGGATATTGAGCGAACGAAAAGGCCAATAGATGTGGCCAAAGAGTTTTGCGCCCGGAGAACTTATCAAGGGTGGTCCATGAACGCTCCTCGAGTGGGGCCTTTGTTTGTTGAGGATCTGGATATAACTCCTGATCCCGTAAGGCCTGGTCAAGAAGTCCGATTCAGGGTAAGGCTGAGAAATGATGGGAGTCCTGTGCGGGCCGATATCCGAATTCAAGACCGCGACCAGCTCGTGACTCGGCTAAACGACGTTATTCTTCACCGGGGTCATTATGAATTCCTCTTTCCGTATACTCGATATCAATTTCAGCGATTTGACCATTGTTTCACCGTCATCGTGGATGTGGAAAGAACGCCTTATCAGGTGGATGCCAAAAGAGAATTTTGTGCGAGACCTTATGGTTGGACATTGAAACCCTAAAAGATTGCAGAATGCGGAGTGCGGAATGCGGAAATGGTTTTATAAGGGACTGAAGTTGCCACTAAACGACATTCTTAAAATAGTAGCTTAACCAAGGAGTGGTCGAGGAGGTTGGTTTTATGATCAAAACACCCAGCGCAAGCTATAGTATACAAATTCGGCTCGAAATTCTTACCAAACCAGGAATGCTTGGAAGGGTCACCTCTACCATCGGCAGAGCAGGAGGAGATATCGGCTCTATTGATATCGTCGGATTTCGGAAAAACATCACGATTCGCGATATTGTCGTCAGTGTGGCGGATATCCCGATGGGGCAGAAAGTCGTGGATGAACTGAAGCGAATTAAAGGCGCCAATGTTCTCAATGTGACCGATCGAACCTATATGATCCATCAGGGAGGAAAGATTGAAATAAGGAACAAAGCTCGCGTGACCACTCGAGAGGATCTTTCCATGGCCTACACGCCTGGAGTGGCGAGGGTTTGTCTGACTATCCATGAAGATCGGAAAAAGGCGTATGACCTGACCATTAAAAGGAATACCGTGGCGGTCGTTACCGATGGGACCGCTGTGCTCGGACTTGGGGATATCGGTCCAGAGGCAGCGATGCCGGTGATGGAAGGGAAGGCGATGCTCTTTAAGGAATTTGGCGGTGTTGATGCCTTTCCCATCTGTTTAAATACAAAGGATCCCAACGAGATCATTTCCGTGGTTAGATCGATCTCCCCAGGATTTGGTGGAGTCAATTTGGAAGACATCTCTGCTCCCCGTTGTTTTGAGATCGAAGACCGATTAAAAAAGGAGCTGGACATCCCTGTTTTTCATGATGACCAGCACGGGACAGCAGTGGTGATTTTGGCGGGTCTGATCAATGCCTTGAAGATCGTCGATAAGAGATTAGAGGACATCCGGGTAGTGATCACGGGTGTGGGGGCGGCGGGGATCGCTTCCATTCGGCTATTTCTCTCGTCCGGGGTGAAACAGATTATCGGGTGCGACCGGAGCGGGGCTCTTTACAATGGCCGAAAAGAAAATATGAATCCGGTGAAGGAAAAGATAGCGGAACAGACCAATCCAGAGAAATTGAAAGGATCTGTCTCCAAGGCCTTGAAGGGGGCGGATATCTTCATCGGTCTCTCCCAACCCGGGTTGATCCATTCAAAAGATATTAAGAATATGGCGAAGGACCCAATCATTTTTGCCATGGCTAACCCCATCCCTGAGATCATGCCCGAGGAGGCCGCCCGATATGCGCGGGTGGTCGCTACGGGGAGATCAGACTATCCTAATCAAATCAATAATGTCCTCTGTTTCCCGGGTCTTTTCAGAGGAGTTTTGGACTGTCAGGCACGCAAGATCAACGACGAGATGCTTTTTGCTGCAGCGAATGCGATTGCCCAAATCATTTCAGAGGAGGAATTGAGCTAGGACTATATCATTCCAAGCGTCTTAAACCGGAAGGTTCCGGAACAGGTGTCGAATAATGTGAGGGAGGCAGCCGTTCAGACAGGAGTGGCGAGATTGGAACATGGATATGCATCATCATTTTATCATATTTGGGAGAGATAAAATTGAAGACCTAACCATTTACTCAGTCCATAATTGTATGGACGTTGAAGACCAAATCCCTCCTACCCTCCCTTTACAAAAGGGAGGAATTCCCCCTCTTTGATAATCCTTTTCCTGTCATTAGACAGGCAAAGAGGGGTTAGGGGAGATTTTTACAACAATTTGTCTTTTCAATTATCGCTTACGGGAGGTGGACTATGTCAGAGAGAACGTTGGAAGCATTTGAATTCAAAGGACCGAAGCCACGAGCCATCGGAATGATAGTCATTCTTTTCATCATCATTATCTTATTGTGGGGTACTTTTGTCATTGTCCCTGCAGGCCATAGAGGAGTTGTCCTCTGGTGGGGAAGTGTAGAAAATAGGGTCATGGGCGAGGGATTAAATTTCAAGATACCCATTGCCGAAAGGGTGATTAAGATCGATGTCAGGGTTCGGCCCCATCCCTTCAAAGAGATTGATGCTGCTTCAAAGGAATACCAAATGGTCAAACTGACCGGGATGATGAACTTCCATAGTGATCCAGCCTACGTCAATGATCTCTATCAAAAGGTGGGACTTGATTTTGCCGACAAGGTCATCGATCCGGCCTTTAACGACTTTGTCAAGGAGGTTGTCCCGATCTACCAGATCACAGAGATTCTTCCGAAAAGAGAGGACATTCGGAAGAGGGCGATGAACAAACTGGGGGAAAACCTGGCCAGGTATCACATCATTGTCGATGATATCTACTTTGCCAACATCCGCTTCTCTCCAGAATACGAGAGGGCCGTTGAAGCCAAACAGGTTGCCCAACAGCAGGTCGAAACACAAAGACAGGTTTTGGCTCAGCGAGAGATCGAGGCCCAACAAAAGGTTGCCACGGCTAAAGGAGAGGCGGAATCGATATTGGTCGTGGCGAATGGGCAGGCGAAAGCCAATGATGCCCTCTCCCGTTCGATCAGTCCCATTTTGGTTCAGTATAAAAGTGTTGAAAAATGGAATGGGATCTTACCACAGGTTTCCGGGGGGGCGGTGCCCTTTATCGATTTGGGGAAAATGGCAGGAGAGAAAAAGTAAATTGCGGAGTTCGGAATGTGGAGTTCGGAACTGAAAATAAGAAGGTTTTTATTCCGCAATCCGCAATCCGCAATCAAGAATGGCTTTTAGGAAGTCTTACGGTGAAGGTGGTTCCAGTGCCCAACTCGCTTTCAATCTGGATATCTCCCCGATGGAGTTTAACAATCTCCTGAACGAGGGAGAGTCCGATCCCTAACCCCTTGGCATTTCCAAGGGGTTTTGTTTTTTCTTGGAAATGGCGTGTGAAGACTTCCTGCAGAGATTGCTGGGAGATTCCAACCCCGGTATCGGTAATGCGGGTGAAGACAAATTCAGGGTCCTGACCAAGGCTCACACAGATCTTCCCTCCCTGACGGTTATATTTGACAGCATTGGTGAGAAGATTATCAAAGAGTTGGTAGAGTTTTTCCTCAACCCCGGAGATCTTTACTGGCTCGGGGGGGAATTGAGCTTCCAGTTGGATTTGATGTTCCTTAGCCAGGGGTTCGACGGTGGCGCATGAGAATTCGATGACTTTAGCAAGATCGATCGGTTCGAATACCCAGGATTCTTTTTGTATTCCGAATTCGGCCAAATCCAAAAGATCGTCTATGTTCTTTCCAAGCTTTCGCAGGTTTTTATAAGATATTTCTAAAAACTTCTTCTGCTGTTCTGTCAACGAGCCAACCTTCTCCTTAAGCAGCATTCCGATATAGCCCATCACTGAGATCATTGGTGTTTTCAGCTCATGGCTGACGTTGGAGAGAAAGTCGTCCTTCGTTTGATCGAGCCGCCTTAATTCTTCATTAGCGATCTTCAGTTTTTTCAGTGCCTCTTTGAGTTCATCCTCTGTTTTCTTTCGTTGTGTGATTCCCTTGCTGACAACGATGGTGCCAAAATATTTTTTTTGGGGGCCCCAGACTGCAGTATATGTATTGTCATAGAATTCTCCTCCCACCATCTGAATGTTCATCCGGTGGTTTCCTTTTACTTGTTCGGATTTTAAGTCTTCTATAATTTGCAGAACCTTAGAATGGGTCTTTTGAGGATGGCAATCTAAGATGGGTCGGCCCAATACTTGATCCATTTTAATATTTCGAATCTTCTCTGCTGCCGGATTGCAGTAGGCGATCCGATTTTGATCATCAATAAAAACGACCCCCTGTTCCATGGAGGCAAAAATAGCTTTTAGAATGGATAAATTCATATCTTTATAATTGTTTTTATAAAAAATAACACGGAACCCAAAATCGAACAAGAGGGAGATGAAAATATCTAATATTAGCAGGAATTGCTCTCTTACGAAGCATCAAGGGGGCAGACATGGGTTTGCCCGTGGGGCCCTATATAATCTTTATGGATAGAGTTTGGTATAAGTGTTAAAATTGTAGGCGGAAATCGACAGTTAATGAGGGGATAAAATTTTTCTTTCCTATATCAAATAATAATGTTAGATAAAATTAAGCCAAACATATTTGAAATTCCCCAATTTTTTTCCCTCCTCCCGGGGGAGAGGAAAACCTTGGAGGGCTCTATAGGCCTATGATCTAACAACCTGAAGGAAGGAGTACGTCGTGACGGGTCAGCCACTCTTTGTGACCTTTTTCATGTTGGGTGCGATAGTCTTTTTCATTGGTCTCGCCTTGAGATTATTCCTTTACTGGCGAGGGCAATGGGATTTGCGGGCCTTCGTGAAAGGAGCCTTCTCAACCCTATTTAGCGCAAAGATTGTAAAGCTCATAGAGATAATGTTTTGGGATAGCATCCTCCAGAGGAGACTTTTCGGCCAGGATAAATTGAGATGGCTGATGAAGGTTTTAATCATGATCGGTTACCCCGGAATCCTCATCGCAGGTCATCTGAAAGCGGAGATAATGCCCGATTTCGAGAGGTTTCCACACCTGATTCGGTTCTTTTATGCACCGTTCTGTGACTATTATTACTTTCGCGAGGTGGCAAGCCCATCTTTGAGTATTTCCGATGCCCTTTTTGCGATTTCCTTCGACCTCTTTGGAGCCATGATATTGACGGGGGAGTTCATCGCCATCTACCGAAGGTTTATAGCAAAATCTGTGACTTTTAAGACATCGATCGGAGATATCCTCGCCGTGAACCTGTTAGGGGGATGGTTTATCCTCCGATTTTTCTGTGAGGCAACGAGCATTCTAACCTATGAACTTCCGAGTTCGGTGGCCCAATATTGGTTCGTGTCCTTTGGTCTGAGTAAAATCATTGCCCCTCTCGCAGAGTCGAGTCTACGACTGGGGCTGCCATGGGGCTCTCTCAACTATCCACTTTGGTCTGTATCGGGATTGTTCTTGGGTACGCTTGTCGCCTTTATTCCGTTTAATAAAAAACTTTGGCACATCGTCACGATACCAACGGTCATGTTCATCAACTTGATGCCCAAAGAGGCATTTAAACCAGGAACCCGAAAGACTTCTCTCCCTCTTTCTGTTAAAGACCTTATTGCTCTGGATTCCTGCGTGAAATGTGGCAGCTGTGTGGTTGTCTGTCCAGTGTATGCACAAACACAACAGTTAGAGAGCACCATGGGAGGATGGTTTGGTAACCTCAAGTCTTTCATCAGGAAGACATACGGCTTGCCGGGGATGTTCTTTGGGTCCACAAAGGCCAAGGATGTGCCAAAGGAGTATTCTAACTACCCTTACCTTTGCACCTTATGCGGAAGGTGCGCAATGGCATGCCCTGCGTTTATCGACACAAAGGAATTGAGGATAGCGACGCGAGAATTCATGGTCGAGAAAGGGGAGTATCCTCAAACCATGGTCCAGTTGGCAGAGACTTTGAAAAGAGTCCATAACATTGTCGGTGAGCCAAACGAGGATCGGCCGACTTGGGTGCAGGCCCTGAGTGAAGTTCCCAAGGATATGTTTCAGAGAGAAAAGGCGAAGGTGGTCTACTTTGTTGGGTGTGTAGCTTCCTATTTCCCGATGACTAAGAAGATCCCTCAATCCTT
>CAZEKS010000081.1:0-8177 GCA_964512795.1 uncultured Syntrophaceae bacterium | reverse complement strand
CATAAGTCTCTTGATATAGCTTTTCTCGTTCTTCTTTGAGCCCCGCCAGGAGATCCTCGGGAGAAAGACCGGCTGCTTTAACTATCTTTTTAATCTCTCTTCTTGCTTCATCGAGCTCAAGTTTCTTGGGCGTAATAATGACCGAATCGCCCACCGGAATGATTGAGACGACTTGCCCTTCTTCGAGACGGCTCATAACCCTAATTTTCTTAGGAATGGTCAACTGGCCACGGGATTTAATTTCTGCTGTGATGGATCTTGCCGTTTGCACTTCGCACCTCCATATATTTTTCTGAATTCAGAATATCAGAATTCAGAACAAAATGCAATGCCTGTTTATCTTCATATTTCGATGATGCTGAATTGTTCTTGGTGGAATCCGGCCTTGCTCTTAATGACGATCTTTTTCTTCAATTTTTTCTCCAACTCCTCCACACCCGCCCTTTCCTCTTCGTAAAGAAGGTCGGCAATCTCCGGATTGGCTTCGACCAAGATGTTATGCCCTCCCAATTCAGTGGAAGTTCTTTCGATCTCTCGGAGGATATCATAACAGACCGTCGTCTTTGATTTAATCATCCCCGCTCCCTCACAATAGGAACAGGGCTCCCCCAGGATCCGAGAGATGTTTTCTCGGGTTCGCTTCCGGGTCATCTCCACCAAACCCAATTCTGAAATTTTGAAGATATTGGTCTTCTGACGATCTTTTTTAAGACCTTCTTCCAGGGCCTGATAAACCTTTTCCCGGTCTCCCTCTCTTTCCATATCGATAAAGTCAATGATGATGATTCCTCCAATATTTCTTAATCTCAACTGGTAGGCGATTTCCTTCGCTGCCTCCAGGTTGGTTTTAAGGATCGTGTCCGCCAAATTTCTTTTTCCCACATATCTCCCTGTATTCACATCAATGGCCACCAGGGCTTCGCTCATATCGATGACGATATACCCTCCGGATTTGAGCCAAACCTTACTGCCCAGGATTTTGTCAATCTCCATCTCAATTCCATAAGCATCAAAGATCGGCTCTTTCTTCTCGTAGAGGATCATCTCATATTTTTGCTTTGGCATATAAGTGCTGATGAAGGAGAGAATTTTATCATATTCTTCTTTAGAGTCGATGATGATTCGATTGACCTGAGGGGAGAGAATATCCCGGATGACCCGGAGGACCATGGTCAGGTCACTGTGGATCAGCGAGGGGGCCGTTGAATTTTCTTTCTTCTTCTGGATGTTATTCCAGAGATGGAGGAGGAATTCCATATCGGTCCGAATTTCATCCGCCCCTGCCCCTTCGCTGGCCGTCCGTACGATGAACCCACCGGCAGGAGTTTTCATCGATTGGACGGTCTCTCTCAGTCGCTTCCGTTCCTTTTCATCCTTGATCCTTCTCGAAACACCGATATGATCCACCAGGGGCATGTAGACAAGATACCTGCCAGGTAGTGTGGTGTGAGAGGTGATTCGGGTTCCCTTCGTGCCGAGGGGTTCTTTGGAGACCTGAACCAATATCTCCTGGCCTTCTGAGAGGAGGTCTTCAATCTGTGAGGAAGGGCTGCTGAAATAGGGGGGCATCTCTTCCCCTTGAAAGCCCATCTCCTCATAATCTTCGATCCCCCCGTGGACATCCGAGACATAGAGGAAAGCAGCTTTTTCCAACCCGATATCAACAAAAGCGGCCTGCATCCCTGGCAAAACCTTCACCACTTTCCCTTTGTAGATGTTCCCCATGATCCCCCGGTCTTTGGTGCGCTCGATATAAAGTTCGGCAAGGACCCGGTCCTCCAATAGTGCAACCCTTGTCTCCTGTTGCGTTACATTAATGATCAGCTCATTCGCCATAACTGCTCCTCAGGAGGAAACTGGAATAATGGAAGGATGGAATAATGGTTTCTTAAAAAGCGGCTAACAAGCTTCTTCATCATCCTTTTCTCAATATTCCAGTGTTCCATCATTCCAATTTGATGACTTTACATTGAGCAAGCGGTTCCCCACCCAAACCCAATACGGCCCCGACAATCTCGATAGGTTTTGCTGTTCTTCCCATCGCCCTTCGAAGTACCAGTTCCACTCCCCATTGAGGCTCCTCCCCTGATCTCTCCTTTTTTTCCTTAATTTCCATCTTTTCGATCAAGGGTCGAATATCCACACTCCTCTTCTTTCCATCTCTCTCCTGATCAACGAAGAACTCTTTTTTGTCCAAAGCCTTTTTGATCTTTGGGATGGCTTCTTCTTTTGAAAGGAGAGGGGCCAATGGTATCCAGTAGATAGACGGATGGGGTAAGGAGGATAGATGAAAAAAGAGCGGAACCTCCTCGGCTTCGATGATCTCAATACCTGGTGGCAGAGTTTGATTTAGTTTCTCCATGACTTCAGGAGGAGTGATTTTCCCCTCACACTCCATATCCAAGATCTCCGTTAAACTCTCCATCCCCACCGGAAGGGCTGTGGCAAAAATGATTCTGGGCATTGGGTGAAATCCCTCAGAAAAACAGAGGGGAAGATCAGCCCTCTTTGATGCACGATAGAAAAGATGCATCAGTTCTAAATGGCTCAGGAATCGTAATTCTCCCACTTTTCTGAATTTCAATCGAATCTTTCTCTTCATCCCTTTCTTTCGGGTATCTTTTTTTGCCATTCCCTCTAGAGCTTTCATCTCTTCAGGATCACTTTCTTTAATGGCAACAGTCTTTTCGTCGCAAATCCCGCACCGACGACAATTCTCTTTCAAACAGGGAGGGCTGGTTTTTTCTTCGAGGCCCCTCTGATATTCCTCCCAGAGAAATTGAGCATCCATCCCTGTTTCGATAAAAGACCATGGAAGGGTATCTTCGTATTTTCTCTTTCGGGTGTGGCAATCCATCTTCAGTCCCATCTTCTCAAAGGCCTCTTTCCACAGGGGATATTGGAATTGATCACTCCAGCCATCGAAGCGACACCCCAGCCGAAAGGCCTCCACTAAGACCCGGGAAAGATTTCGATCCCCCATCGAAAAAACTCCCTCCAAAAAGCTGAGATGGGGATCTTGCCACTTGAAACGGAGATGATTCCTCCTGACCCCATCCCTTATCAAACAGAGCCTCTCCTTCATCTCCTCTAAAGGAATTTGGGGCTCCCATTGGAAAGGGGTGTGGGGTTTGGGCACGAAGGTTGAAACACTGACGTTGATATTGGGATGGATTTTCTGTCTCTCTCCAAAAAAAGCAATCTTTTTCGTCAGCTCAAAGATCCCCCTTAAGTCCTCATCCTTTTCTGTTGGAAGGCCCATCATAAAATAGAGTTTGATGTTTTTCCACCCTTTTGAAAAGAGATCCGATAGGCCTTGGAAAAAGACCCTTTCATCCAACTCCTTATTGATCACTCTCCTAAGACGTTCTGTTCCGGCCTCAGGTGCAATCGTAAATCCGGTTTTTCTAACCCGTTTTACCTCCGCGGCCAGATGTCCCACCACACTCTCAATCCTTAATGAAGGAAAAGAGACAGCGACTTTTTCCGATTCAAATCGGTCCATCAGGTCTGAGAGAAGAGGCTCGATGGAAGAGTAGTCTCCCGCGCTAAGAGAGAGTAAAGAGAGTTCTTCGTATCCTGTCTGCTTTAGAGAGGTCTTGAGAATCTCATGAATGATCTTCGGACTTCTCTCACGGTAAGGCCGATGGATGAACCCTGCTTCACAGAAACGGCATCCCCTCTTGCAGCCCCTTGCAATCTCAATATTGAGGCGGTCATGAACCACCTTCATGTAAGGGACGATCGGGCAGGTGGGGAATAAGGTTTGATTAAGGTCAGAAACAATTCTTTTACGAATCTTTTGTTCCTCTTTGTGTAAACTGGGGACATAGATTCCTTCCAGTTGAGAGAGGGATGTCAAAAATTCCTCTTTCTTTGCCCCGGCCTCTTTCGATTGAAGTGCGATATCGCAGATCTCCAAGACCACCTCTTCACCATCTCCAATGACCATGGCATCAAAAAAATCAGCGACCGGTGCTGGATTGAAGGTTAAAGGCCCTCCGGCGATGATCAGAGGAAACTTGTCATCTCTGTCCTTTGACAGGAGAGGGATGTCGGAAAGGTCGAGCATATTGAGAACATTGGTAAAGCAGAGTTCATATTGGAGAGAAAAACCGACGATATCGAATTGATTGAGGGGGATGGAGGATTCGAGGGAGGAAAGAGGAATCCTCTTTTCCCTTAAAACCTTCTCCATATCTACCCAGGGAGCAAAAGCCCTTTCGCAAGCGACCCCTTTTCTTGTATTTAAAATGTGATAAAGAATCTGAATTCCCAGATGAGACATCCCCACTTCATAGACATCCGGAAAGGCAAGACAGAATCTTAAGTTGACATCGGCAGGATCTTTCTTGATCGAATGGATCTCCTGACCAAGATACCTGACAGGTTTCGATACCAGGGAAAGAAATTCTTTCAATCCGTCACCATCCATTGCTAAAATCTCCCCTCCCCAAAAATCCCCTCCTCCCCTACCTACCGGCAGGGAGGTATTAGGGAGAGGGCAGGCCCTGAACCATGTTAGGTTCAGGGCAGTCATGCACCTTATGTGGTGCATGGGGTGAGGGGAAAGGGGGAATTTTTCCTAGCAACCTAATCTTTTTATGTCGTTAAAAATACTATAATTTCGACCCATTGTCAATTTTGTGCTCTCCTTTTGGCAATGCGGAGGGATTCATTATTGTGACCGAAGCTTTACCCCGTTAGAAATATTGTCCCGCTGCTCTGCCGCCCCGCTATAGCGGGATTACATTCTAAGTAATTCCGGCGGGGTTTAATGCCCCGCTGGAATTTCAAACGGGGTTTACTATGACTGTTATCGATCGGATCTATCAAAAAAAATATCACAGTTTATAAATTTGACATTCCCTTAGATATTGTGGTATGAAAAATTAAAAATTGATCCGTTTTCAGGTGGCTTCAAGCCAAAAAGGGAACCCCGTGAGAGTCGGGGACGGCCACGCCGCTGTAATCGGGGACGAAACTTGCCAGACCCACTATCCTTTGATCCCGCGTTTCGCGGGACTCAGGATGGGAAGGGGCAAGAAGTAGGATGATCCGAAAGCCAGAAAACCTGCCTGAATGCGCTTCACAATGGGTCTTCGGTGGAGGACTGTGAAGGGTAAGGTAGAAAAAAAACCCAGTCTTTCATACGAAGACTGGGTTTTTTATTGGGATTCTGAATATGACTGGAAATGCAACTCTGAAGATTGCTGCTTCTATCTCATTGGGCATCCATCTCCTATTTCTCGGGATTGCTTCAAGCTTATTCCAAAACCCCAAGGTCCTTCGAATGCCCACACGTTATGTCTCAGTTACGCTGCTGCCCTTGGTGGCCCAGGAGAAACCTAATGCTAAGATTATTCTCCCTATTCCACTAAAAGTTGGAGATCAAAACCTCGGGAAACCCGTTTTTGATCGCAAGACACTAAACCAGGATTCCCCTTTCTCTTCCAAATCTATAGTAAAAAATATTCCTCTCGAAGAACCGAGAACATTTCCCCAGCAACGAGAGGAGGAGAGAACATTAAAAGAACCAATTAAGGTTGCCATGGCTGTGGGACCCTCTTCTGATACAAACCTTAACAAGGGAGCGGATATGGTCTCTTCCAAGGAGGCGACTACAAGTGGAGAGAATCTCTCCGTTTCTTTACCCTCTTTCGGCTCTGGAGAATTCGATGGGGAGACTTTTTCATACAGTAGCTCTGCTGATGGAAAGGGGTCAGGAACCGGGTCTGGGAATGGAGGTTCCAGCAAAGGAGGTTCTGGAAAAGGGGAAGGAATTTTGGGAAAATTTTTTCCCTCCCGCGGCGGAGGCAATGGGTCTCAACCCAGTTATGCTGAGAACCCGAAACCACTCTATCCGCAGGAAGCCAGAGAAAGGGGATATGAAGGAGAAGTCCTCTTAAGGGTGGAAGTCCTTATCAATGGGCGGGTAGGGCAGATTGAGATAAAGAAGTCATCCGGTTATGAGTTACTCGATCGCTCTGCACTCACCACAGTGAAACAGTATAGGTTCATTCCCGCAAAGAAGGATGGGACTCCGATCTCTCTTTGGGTTATTATTCCCGTCAAGTTTCAACTCCAATGAAAAAGCATTTGCGATCCTTCCTTTTCACCCCCACCGCGCCGTCGCCAAGGCGGCCTGCCTGCTCGCTGAACAAGTTCTCCGGCAGGCGAGAGGGCCCCGGCAAAGGGAGGCTATGGCGCGTCGGCGACCTCACCTCGGTTGCGAGTCGTACCGATCTCCCCCGTCAGAGGGGGAGGGAAGAAAAATTCTTTCCCGGTAGAGAAATGGGGAGAAGAAGCCTTTTCTTGATTCTATTTCTGTCCATCTTCTTTTCATTTTCAATTTCCTATTCGGCCACGAGAACGTATAAAGATGAAGTAGGAAGAGAAGTGACCTTCCCGTTTCCTCCAAAAAGAATCGTTTCCCTGGCTCCCAATATCACCGAAATCCTTTTCAGCCTCGGACTCGATGAAGAGATCGTGGGCGTCTCCATTCACTGCAATTTTCCTGAAAAGGCCAAGAGCAAAGTTCGAGTAGGAAGTTACATCCGTCTCGATTTCGAAAAGATCACCTCCCTCAACCCTGATCTGATCATTGCCACGGCAGCTGGAAATACCCGGGATATGGTCGATCGCTTATGGAAATTAGGTTTTCCGACTTATGTCATCTATCCAAAGAATTTTAATGATATCCTCAAAAACATCGCTCATATCGGTCAGGTCGTGAATCGGGAAAAAGAGGCACGGGTGATCATCGACGGAATGAAAAAGAGAAGTGAGAGAATAATCGAACTTACAGAGGGCCTTCCACGACCTAAAGTTTTCATCCAGATCGGAGATGTCCCCATTGTGACGGTGGGGAAAGGAAGCTTTGCAGATGACCTAATCCGGCTTGCCGGGGGTGAGAATATTGCGGGAAAAGATAAACAGGTTTATCCTCGATTTGGAATGGAGGAAATTTTAAAAAGATCTCCAGAGGTGATCGTCATCAGTTCCATGAATCCTAAAGGGGATTATCAGAAGATTATCCAGGAATGGACTCGTTGGAAGACCATCCCTGCCGTTAAAAATGGCCGCATTCACCTCATTGACTCAGACCTGCTCGATCGGCCATCACCGCGCATCATCGATGGATTGGAGGAGCTCGCAAGCGTTCTCCATCCTGAAAAATTTAAAAAAACACTGCAAAATTAGCATTGAAAAATTATCAATGATTATTGTTAATTGTTAATTTTTCATTTTTCAATGAGATTTAGATGAAGACTGTTACACTAAAAAAAGTCCTGGCCATTTCAATCCTCCTCGGCCTCCTCCTCATCCTTGTCATCCTCATCTCCGTCACCATGGGAAGCGTAAAGATTCCGCCCCTTCGTTCGATCCGCATTCTCTTCCAGTCCGTTCTGGGTCTGACGGGAGCGGGAAACGAGACGGAGCGCACCATCATTCTCTCTCTCAGACTTCCCCGAGCTATTTTGGCAGGTTTCGTGGGAGCAGGCCTCTCTGTTTCAGGGGTTACGTTCCAGGCTCTCCTGAGAAATCCTCTGGCCGATCCTTATATTCTTGGGGTCTCCAGTGGTGCAGCCGTGGGCGCAATCCTTGCGATCCTCTTGGGACTCGGCACCTTTTCCTTCGGCCTTCCATTGGCTTCCTTCTTGGGAGCGCTTCTGACTATCCTGGTTGTCTTCTATTTCGGAAAACAGGACGGGAAACTCCATCCCAATACACTTTTGTTGGCAGGGGTCATCATCGGTTCCTTTCTCTCAGCCCTCATCATGTTTTTCATCTCCGTCTCCCAAAGAGAAGAACTCCATACGATCATCTTCTGGTTGATGGGAGACTTCAGTTTCTCCAACACTCGGGCCATTCTAATCATCTTTCCTTATATCTTATTGGGGGTCTCTCTTCTTTATCTCCGCTCTCGCCATTTGAACCTCATCCTTTCCGGGGAAGAAAATGCTGTCCAGTTAGGTGTGGATGTTGAAAAATTGAAATTGATTTCCTACCTCTCTGCCTCCTTGATTACTGCGGCATCGGTCTCCGTATGCGGTCTCATCGGTTTCGTGGGCCTGATCATCCCACATTCTGTCCGGCTGATCTTCGGCCCTGACCACCGCCTCCTCATCCCAGCTTCAGCCTTAATAGGCGCTTCGTTTCTCATTGCTTCCGAT
>CAZEKS010000080.1:0-8285 GCA_964512795.1 uncultured Syntrophaceae bacterium | reverse complement strand
CAGCCTTACTTATTTTCAAAAAAACATATTTGATTGGTTCAAAACGATCATTTCAGGCTCAAGTTTCCCAACTTTTTCTGCCGATTCAATGATATGCTTGGCCACTTGGTCCTTTGCGTTTTCCCATTTCATGAGCCATTTTTTCTTCATCTTGGTTATAGAAGGGCGGTACTGAAGTACCTTTCTGCCCTATCAGGCAGTATGGTCACCACCTTATTTCGACCATTATCCATGTGCAGAGCTGCAGAAACATTTGCACCTGAGGAGGTCCCCACCAATAACCCCTCCTCACGGGAAAGTCTGCGAGTGGTTTCAATGGCATCTTCGTCGGAAACAGTAAATACCATATCCACAAGGTTCACATCTAAGACAGCAGGGACAAACCCATCGCCGATGCCCTGAATATGGTGAAGCCCTGGTTCTCTTCCCAACAGGGCAGCGCTATTTTTGGGTTCAACGGCAACGATCTTGATGCTGGGTTTCTTTTCTTTCAAAAATTTCCCTATCCCTTGAAGCGTCCCTCCACTGCCTACTCCTGCAAGAAATATGTTTATCTCACCCCCTGTATCCCGCCAGATTTCTGGGCCTGTCTGCTGATAATGAACCTCTGGGTTACAGGGATTGCCAAACTGATTGACCATGAAATATTTCTCGGGCTCCCCTTGAATGATTTCTTTCATTTTTCTTAAACTTCCCAATAAACTCTCTTCAGCAGGGCTAAGAATGATCTCGCCCCCGAAGGCCTCAATGATTTTCTTCCGCTCCTCACTCATATTTTCTGGCATCACACAGATGACCCGATATCCCTTCTGCATGCCTATTAAACTTAATCCAATTCCCGTATTCCCAGAAGTCGCTTCTATAATGATCATTTCAGGCTTAAGTTTCCCAACTTTTTCTGCCGATTCAATGATATGCTTGGCCACACGATCCTTTATGCTTCCACCGGGATTCAGGAATTCAGCCTTGGCAAAAACATTTCCGGAAGACATCTTCTTCAATTGAATCAGAGGCACATTTCCGACTGCTTCCAGGACAGAATCTATGAGCATTTTAATCCCCCTGTAGGCTTAAATAACAGCCTTCTTATTAACATGGTGGGTATGATAATAATCGATTCACTTCGCCGAATTTTATTATCGAGGAGTCTATTCCTAAGGTCAAAAAATATGGAGGCGGCCCCTGGAGTCGAACCAGGTAAAACGGGGTTGCAATCCGTTCCCTTACCACTTGGGTAGGCCGCCATTTGAATTCGACTTCTTTATTCCTTTGAGAAATATCTCTTATAAAGCTGATGCATGCCCTAATTTCCGATTCTCCCCTATACACAAATTGGTAAATCAGATTTGCTATTCTTAAAATAATTTACCCCGTTAGAAATAATGCCCCACTGCTCTGCAGCGGGGTTGGGTTTTATAATAATTCCGGCGGGGTTTAATGCCCCGCTGGAATTTCTAACGGGGTTTACTTCATTTTTTCTATTTTTGGATTAATTTATCTTTGCCTCTGCGTCTAAAATCATCGAGATTAAATGATCCCTGCTCTTCTGGAAAAATGTTGGATTCCAATTCTCATCATCTCCTTTTAGACAGCCAGGCGCCCCCTTTTTTTCTCTGATCTCTAGAAGGAAATCTTCGTATTTGGAGGCATTGATTCCTTTTCCCTTTAGGTTCTGTATGCGTTTTACCAATTGATGCACCAGCTTATGGTCATCTATCCCCTCTCTAATCGCTTCCCATTTAAGAGTAGCAATGGGACCGTTCGGATCTGGGTACGCAAGATAGATATCACTCCCATGGACATCAGCCTGTCTCGGCAGGCCCCTTGCATTTTGGGTATTTTGGAATGTCCAGGATGACATTCCATCCACACGATTCATCCAGGTGTAATAGCCATAAATATATCTGGCATAAGTTGGATTGAGACATTTTGTAGTTACGTCATTATTAAATAACCAGTACACAGAACCGCTGTCATGTGCCGCATTTAAACCTTCTTTATTCATTTCGCCAGAGCATAAATAATCAACAGGTTTGAATTGTTTATAGTCATCGCTCGTAAGCATAGTTTGGGCACCTAAGTCTTTTATTGTTTTGAGTAAAAGAGGGGTGATAGCCTGACGCTTATTTTGAAAGTCCTGATACGAATCACCCGGTTCATCAATCGGTAAAAAGATAACATCAGGGCAACCATGCTCCTTCGCATACTTAGATACGGTTTCCACGATATATTTTAGTCGCGGCAAATGAATCCCCTTATCAAAGCCCATGATGTTCCCTGGATGTTTAGGCTTAGATGTTTGAATGAGATGCCCCATATACCAGATAATCCGTCCTTTAAATCCGATTTCTTTTGCCGCTCTTAAAGCAGCAAAGATATCCTCAAGGTCAGGCGTGCCGTCTTCCTTTGTGATGAGTACGAAAGGTGAATGCAAACAAAGGGTGGTTATCCCGTGCTCTCTGTAATCCTTGAGAATGTTACAAGCTGATTGATAGATTTTCTCCTTCTCTTCCCTGCTCCAAGGCATAGTCAATTCCGTAAACTCGTAGGTCATGAGCATGAAATAATCTATACCTGGGATGTCCTCAAGGGATATAGGCATCACTGTCACTTCGAGAGGAAGTGATGTTTCTAACCCCCTCTGGGGGGATATGATTATTTTGCCCTTGTATACTCCGGGCAAAACGTTATCGTCTATTCTGATGGTCAGCCAAAATCTTTGGCACTTACCTTTCTCAACTTTTACCTGATTTCCTGGCCTGATTAGAGTTGGTAAATTTAGGAATTTTCCTTCTGGCAAACCAACGGTTTCCTGAACCGATTCAACGTAAGCAACCTTTATTTTGTCCTTGGAGATGAATCCTTTAGCACTCTTTAAATCGGTTACCGAAATTCTTACCATTCCTAAGTTTTCAAGAGGATAAAGCGAAAAGGTAATTGGTTCAAATTCATTACGAACTACTTTGACCGTAAAATGCTCAATAATCTCGGACTCTTTAGGTTTACTTCCAGGAAAAACATACTCAAGGGGAGATCGGGAGAAGAGTACATAACCAATGGATTTCTCCTGGTTCGTCGGCTTGACCACTTCAGCCTCTCTTTGAGCAGGCATTTCTTCAAAAACATATATAGTATTTTTGCTTTTGGGATCGAAAATTCTCTTAAAATCAGACCTTTCCACAACAACAAAGCCTGTTACTACTAAGTCTCCTTTTTCAATAAAAGCATCAATTTTGATTTTAAACTGACCTTCCGGGATTTGGTACGGGAGATCAAAAACGAGGTTACCTTTATTTTCGCTAAGAGCCTTAAGAGAGGTTTCACAGACGACCTTATCACCGTTTAGAAGAAATCCATAAACATTCACATTTCCATATTTTTTTATACTCTTAGTGAATGAAAAGGAGACATAGAGAGCTTTTTTCATCAATATCTGATCCAATACGACTACCCTGTTGCGAAGGATATACGACTGTATATTTACCGTATTCTTAGTGCAAGAGAGGCTACAAATAATGATTGGACAGAATAATATCTGGATGAGGCTTTTAAATATCTCTTTATCCTTTTGGATTGTTGTTAATCGCACTGTTAATTATAGGAAGCACAATCCCAGCAAGGGCTTCATCGTATGCCTTTCTAACGAGTATGAGTTAATAGGTTATTAAGTTACTGGGGGATAACATTAAGTTCTTCCATAATCATCGTCAAAGCGTTCGATATCATCTTCTTCGAGGTATTCTCCGTTCTGAACTTCGATAACCTGAAGAGGAATTTCCCCCGGGTTTTCAAGGCGATGTTTTGTGTTAATAGGGATATAAGTGCTTTCATTAGTATGGACCAAGTATTTATCATCTTCTCTCGTTACTCTGGCTGTTCCCGTTACCACAATCCAGTGCTCACTTCTTTTTTTGTGAAGTTGCAAACTCAGTTTTGCGCCTGGCTTAAGAACAACTCTTTTAATTTTATATCCCTCTCCCTTCTCCAAAACCGTATAATTCCCCCAAGGCCTTTCAACGGTCTTATGGAGTAAATACTCCTCTCGACCATTTTGCTTCAACGCCTCCACAATCTTTCTAACTTCTTGAACTCTCTCCTTGGGAGTTATCAGCGTCGCATCCGGAGTATCAACCACCACCATATCTTTTAGACCAATCGTGGCAACAATCCTTTTATCAGCATAGATGGTTGAGTTCTGGCTCCCAATATCAATTGCATTCCCCTTGAAGATATTTCCAGCCTCATCTTTCTCAACGATTTCATCCAGAGCGCTCCAACTCCCCAAATCAGACCACTGGAAAGTGGCAGGAACCATCAGCACATCCTGACTTCGTTCCATAATGCCATAATCGATGGAAATGCTCTCCAGGCTCGCATAGAGCGTTGACCATTGCGGATTGCGGATTGCGGATTGCGGAATTGAAGGTTGGTCTGGTTTGTTGGGTTGATCTGAAGAAAATAGAAGAGATTCAATTTCCTTTAAAGTTTGATAAAGAGCTGGAAGACATTTTTCGATCTCGGAGAGGATTTTGGAGGTCTTCCAGATGAAGATCCCAGAGTTCCAGCAATAGCTCCCGTTAGAAAGGTACTCCTTTGCAGTTTCAAGGTCAGGTTTTTCAACAAAGCATTCAACCCTGCGAAGACCTTTTCTTCCGATATTTGAAGTGTTCTCAACTTTGATATATCCATAACCAGTTTCGGGACAGCTGGGTTTAATTCCAAAAGTGACAAGATGATCTTCCCTCGCCCCTTGGATTGCGAGTCCAAGGTCACTTAAGAACTTTTCTCTGTCAGGAATGGCATGATCAGAAGGCATCACAATCATCACTGATTGAGGGAATAAATGATTGAGATAAATAGCAGCCAAACCGATTGCTGGAGCTGTGTTTCTCCCTATAGGTTCTTTGATAAACTTAAACCTTTTTGCTAATTCTCCGAATGATTCCAAATGGAAACGAATATCTAAAGCCATGTCTTCGGTTGTGACAAGCCAGATATTCTCTGGGGGAACCAAACCATTGATTCGCTTGACGGTCTGCCGGAGAAGTGTGTCTTCTCCCACAATTTGCAGCATTTGTTTGGGACAGTTTTCACGACTTAAGGGCCAGAATCGGGTCCCAGATCCGCCCGCGAGGATCACGGCATAAACGTCATTGAGTAATTGAGGCATTTAGTTAATGGGTTAATAAGTTGATTAAGCGCTGATGTGTTGCAGTATCAATGCAAAGACCATAGACTATTTTTTATGGGGAGTCAATAAGTTATTCAGTTAATGAGTTATTGAGGTGCTGCGGTGATGCTGTGCTGCAGTATATAATGTTACCTTTTTCGCTCTGCATGCTGTATCGGTATGTTGAGAAGCATTTGCTCTCTTCTTTCTTTTACTTGATCTTTGATCCGTTTCACATGCCCACGGCCTAAACCCTTAACCTCACATCCAAGTTCAAAGTACCGTTTAATTTTTTCATCGTCGAGGATGCCGAAACAGTCAATAACGGCGATTGGCCCGCCGGCGCTTTTCACTACTTCATCCGGATCAAGATTCAAGTAATGTTTGTGACTTACGGCAAGAATAAGTGCATCTATCCCATGTAGCGCCTTCTCAAGATTTTGCTCAACCCGGAGGTCCTTTAGCCTTTCCTGACCACGAAAAAATCTCTTCAAACTATGTGAGGACGCGGGATACTCGTCCTGTTTTTCAAACTCCCACCAGTGGAGGACATAATGATCATGGACCCTTAATTCCGCACCCATTTCTGTCAACCGCCTAACAATCAACTCAGAGCCGCTGTATCTTGTATCTCCTACATCCTCCCTATAAGAAGCTCCCAGCACCAGAATCTCTGCAGAGGCAATGGGTCGCCCCATGTTCCGGAGTGCGTCACGGGTAAGCTGTGCCACATGAAGTGATCTGGTATCATTTATGTCGATCGCAAGTGGTGTAATCTTGAAAATATTATCCTCAAACCCGTGGATGTGTCGGTATGCCCAAAGCCCTAAGCCCCCGTCTTTCGGAAGGCAATAACCACCGATGCCAGGTCCTGGAAATATGATGTTGCTATGCGTAGGTCGGACCTTGATTGCATTGATCACCTTGATTAAGTCCACACCATTCTGTTCTGCAAAAAGGCTCCACTCGTCAAGAAAAGCAAGAATGGTCGCCCGAAAACTATTCTCAACGATTTTTGCTGTCTCGGACTCGATAGGTCTATCGAGTACTGTCAACGGAAACTTCTCCGTGTTCAGCACTTCGTTCAAGAACTTGACAACTCTCTGTGTGGATTCTTCATTTACTCCACTGCAAACCCTCCAGAAATCGCGGATACTCGACACATAATTTTTACCAGGCATCACTCTCTCAAAACTATGAGCCAGGAGCGGATCAGTTTGGATGCCACGCTTCCGAAACATCTTCTTTATGATCGGGTAGGCCACCTGCTCTGTTGTACCCGGAGCCACGGTCGTTTCAATCAATACCAACGTCTCTGGATTGATATGTTGCCCTATGATCTCCAGAGATTCTTCTAATGCATCCATGTCTGCCCGACCATCCCGTACATTGCCAAGCGATTGTTTCAGATAGTCGCACTGGACATCCACTACCACAACATCTGCGAGTTTGAGTGCATCGTATGTGTACGTAGCAACCAGTGTCTTTTTTTCATTCACGCAGCGGTTGATCATCAATGGAACCTCAGGATCCTCTGAACTGACCGGTGATATTCCGCGGTTGAGCAAAGGTGTCTTCCAATAACTCCGAGGACTGGGTCGCTGCATCCCGATAACAAACTTTGCAGGATTGCCTTTTCCATTTTTTGCGTCAGCAACCACCGCTGCCATAACAGCCCCTACAAACCCCAATCCCATTACTAAAACGATCTCCCGTCCTAAGGCACGCTGGCTACTTACTACTTCTTGTAAACGTTCAAACTCTTTAATATAGTCTTCCGGCTCCGGTAATGGAAATTTTTCACCTGTTGGGGTGTATGAATATTCTGGCAAGTTCGGCCTCCTTTGGATGGGTTATTGAGTTAATGGGTTAATGGGTTATTGAGATAATAAGTTATTAAATACTGCTGTGTTGGAGTAATCAAGCATAGGGCACATCGAATTTAATAATACAACCCAGCAGCGAGTATAGCGCTCCCCCTGCCCTAACCCTGCGGAGGGCCGGCGTTGAGCATAGTGTTAATAAATAAGCAAAATGAATGTTTATTCAACAACAGAATAGACATATTAAAAGGCGGAGAAGGGTTGGTCATGTCGAGAGGATTCTTCTTTCAAAAATTTCTCGAGGGCCTTTGCAAGAACACACTTGGAGAATCGAGACCAACAGTTTTCCCTCCGGCAGTGACTCGCCTCTTCTTTTCCGGCCTGTTTAATCTCATGAAATTCACAATAGGAACAGGATTTGATAATCATGATTAACTCACCTCCCGAAAAACATCGATGATTAAGTCGTAAATCGTTAGGCGTAAAGGGTTAAGATTAAGAGAGGTTTACGCTATTTGGTTTAGCGGAAGATAGGCTCCCGCCGTTTCGGATTTATTGTATTTCCGATAAAAAAGTTTCGATGCTGGATTGTTTAGGCCACATGAAGTGGGTTATAGGGTAAGTGCTGCTGCGCTGCCGTGCTGCCGTCAACGCTTAAAACTACTTCTTACCCTTTAAATACGCAATGAAACCATTTATCAAACTTTTGGTCTTCCTTGCTTGGTTATAACTGTCCGGGAAATCCTCAGCTGAAATACATTTTTAATCTAAGGCTACATAGAGATGGCTCTGGCTTCTGAAGTTGAAGTGGAGGCATAATTCAATAATTTACTGAACTCCTTTTTCCGATTGCTTGTCGAAACCCTCCCCGATGTTGCTCACAATAGAAATTGAGGCATCTTGAATCTGTCTACAAAGTCCCTTCCTTTTTAAAAAGTTACCAATTGGTAAATTCATATATTCTATTCACTACTTTTCTTGCCTCCTGCCAGGCCTGAATATCTTCAAACTTTTCTACTCTCACTTTTTACCCTCTTTAACTGCAGCACCGCGACACCGTAGCACTTTTTACGCTACCTTTTCTATCATCGAATAATGAATCTCCACGGCTGGTTGATATCCAATTAGATTTAAAAGAATCCTAGCCCGCTCGCTATCAGAAATCCATCTTTCAAAGATACCAAAAAGATCCCTTAAAGGGCCTGCTTTAATCCTAATTACGTCATTGGCTTTAAAATGATGCCTGATTCTCACAATACCCTGAGTATCTGTTCTTTCTTTAATTATCTCCA
>CAZEKS010000079.1:0-8360 GCA_964512795.1 uncultured Syntrophaceae bacterium | reverse complement strand
TTCATTTACATCATCTTCTTTGCTGTCATGGAGGCAGCTGAGGTCTTAAATTTCCAGATGATTTCCAACCTAAGTAGCGAATTCATTGCCTTCGCTCTCAAGGTGATCTTGGCCGTTTTTATCCTAAGGAGCGGGTATTTTAATTGGAGATTGGGTAAAACGATTAACCCAGGGGGCGGCGAAAGAGAGACCATTTTTAGCCAATCTTGCCAAGGCGGCCATTGTGGTCTTTGCCTTAGCCTTAGCCATTGCCCTGCAGAATCTGGGGATTGCGAATGAGATTGTGACATTAGCTTTTGGTTTGCTTCTGGGTTCCATTGCCATTGCCGCGGCGATCGCCTTTGGGATCGGGTCGAGAGAGATTGCTGGTCGTGAAGTGGAGGCCTGGGTGAAAAAATTAAAGGGGGAAAAATAATATGTAGTTATATAAAAACGGAAGTCGACCTAATGCAAAGGATTTTTGTGTTAGTTGATTGAAATTTATGTCGTTTCTTTCTTCTGACAGGGATAGATTTAAGTAAAGCCTTTTCAGGCGGGGTATTTAGGAAAGTGTTGGGTCTAAGCTTAACATAGAATAAATTGATTCTATTTGTGTCGTGTAGAAAGGAGAAAAATCTATGCAGTTCTTCTTGTGGCTGGCCTTTCTGTTGTTCATCGGTGTGGCTGTTTTTACGATTCAAAATTCGACTGCTCCACCTGTGGTGATGAAATTCCTCTTTTGGAATCTTGAGACTTCATTGATCTATACCATCTTAGCATCCTTCGGTTCAGGGATCCTCGCCATTCTCTTGCTTTGGATTCCCAGGAGTATCAAGGCTTCATCTAGAGTGAAAAATTTGAAGAAGGAAATCGAGATCATGGAGAAACAGATGAAACACCCGGTAGAGCCAAGCAAACCACTGGAGGAGCTACCTCAGTGAGGTCGACATCGTGGGGGACTTGCATTGTGGGGGCGTTCGTGCAGGACATGCTCAAATCCAATTGTTCCAGACACTAAGAATTTCTTAAATTGGCTGGATGCCTCTGAGGGGCCTATACAAGACAGGCAATCATCAATCATGGTCCCCACGAACGTCTCCATCTCAACTCTTCCTTCCTGAAATCGTGATTTTTAAATTTCGCCATATAATGCACCATTTCGAGTAGTAATCAATAAGACAAAGCCACATATTGGGTGGTAGGGCTGAGAAATAATTTTTGTTGAAGTTTCTATTCAAAATGAGTAGACTCTTATCTGCAAACCATAGGATTTCAAACCAATCTCCCAACCCAGCCTCAAGCTTTTGGAGTAGGTTATGAAATGGAGTTTCCAGAAGATGCCGATATGAAAGGCTCCTGGGAGTAATTGTCTCCCTTGGAGCCTTTAGAACCTCATCTTGAGTGGTAAGGTGCCGACCTGGTCAAATCATATAAAAAGGTCTAACGAAAGACTAAATAAGAAAAAGGAGGTAAATTATGAAAACATTCATCGTATTGCCAGTAAGCATTGTATTGGCAAGTATCTTATTTTGTCCTATGGCGATGGCTGCCCCCCCCTTCTATGCCGAACGATGTCCAGATGGTACAGCCCGATCCTTCGCTGCCAAAGGAATTAGCGGCTTTTTGGGGTAAATGGGAGGGAAGTGGTTATGATTCTGGACAGAAAATGCAGATTCAGTTGTTTCTCATCGTGGAAAAAATAGCCGAAGAAAAAGCAAGCCTTTATGTCTGGCATAGTGTTCATGGTTGGAATAGGCGTGAGGCCAATGTAACCAAAGAAAGTGGGAAATATAAACTTTGGCATATAGGCAATTTTGGTAGAAATGAGATTACGTCAAAAGGGGAAGAATTAGTTTTTGACGCGCAATCCTGGTTTACTATTAATCTTAAACGAGCTCCTTAAGAAGGAGGAGATGAGTCTGATGGCAAGAAGGGCTGGGATTAGAACCTGAAGTAGACACGGTCCGCGGCCGTTGGCGGGACGGCCGCCTGTCTCCTAAGAAAACCTATAACCATCTGGCATCTGGTTGACGTACGCCGACGCTCAGCATTCTATCTTTCAACCAGAAATCACCAAATTTTGGCCGCTTTGACCCTCTCTCTTTGTAGGTGAAACTTTTACTGTTCTCTCCTCACTTAAAAATTATCTTACCCTCATAAATTCCTTGATCATCAATAAGAGATTTGTTATGAAAGTTAGCGGGAGGAAATGAGGATATGGCATCGCTAAAAGAGAGAATCCGAATCGCTTCGGGTGATGGAATGGTTGATCTCCTGATCAAAAACGGAAGGGTTGTGGATGTCTTTTCAGGGGAGGTTGAAAAGAAGGATGTGGCAATCTATGGAGGTATGATTGTGGGCTTCGGAGATTATGAAGCCAGAAAGATCATCGATGTAAAGGGCGATTTTCTTTGCCCTGGGTTGATCGACGGTCATGTCCACATTGAATCGAGCATGGTGACTATCCCTGAATTCGCTCGAGCTGTTCTTCCTCATGGAACGACCTCTGTGGTCACCGATCCTCATGAAATTGCCAATGTCCTCGGCCAGGAAGGCATCCGTTTCATGGCCGAATCAGCGAGGGGAATCCCTCTTAATGTTTTTGTAATGATTCCTTCCTGTGTCCCAGCGACTCACATGGAGACCTCCGGAGCTACGCTCAAGGCAGTTGATCTGAAGCCTCTTCTGAAAGAGCCCTGGGCCATTGGATTGGCAGAAATGATGAACTTCCCGGGCGTCATCTTCGGGAATCCAGAGGTTCTCAAAAAAATCGAATTGGCAAAGGGAAAGCGAATGGATGGCCACTCTCCTATGCTCTCTGGAAAGGGACTATATGCTTATCTCACTGCAGGAATTCGATCCGACCACGAATGCACCACTCCCAAAGAGGCAAAGGAAAAATTGAAAAATGGCATGTGGATTATGATCAGAGAAGGGACGACTGCAAGAAATCTCAGAAGCCTCCTTCCTCTTGTCAATCCCAAGAATTCAAGGCGATTTCTTTTTGTCACCGACGACCGTCACCCCAAAGAACTCCTCGAAGAAGGCCATATCGATTCCATGGTCAGGCAGGCGATCCGATGGGGAATAGACCCCATCATAGCGATACAAATGGCGACGCTCAATGCTGCGGAATATTTCAGGCTGGATGACCTCGGAGCCATTGCTCCAGGTTATCGGGCCGACATCGTCAGTTTCGATCATCTGGGACGATTTCAAATAAAGAAGGTCTTTAAAGACGGGAAATTGGTTGCTGATACTGGTAAAATATTTTCCCCGCCCATCCGAAAAAGAAAGAGCCCGAAGGTCAAGGGATCAGTTCGAATCAAGCCTCTTCATAAGGATGCCTTCCTTCTTCGAAGCGATCGGCCTCTCGCCAAAGTCATCCAACTGATACCAAATCAAATTGTCACGAAAAAAGTAACGAAGAAAATCCTCTCGAAAGAGGGAGTGGCTTATCCCAATATCAAAGAAGATATCCTTAAGATTGCAGTAGTTGAACGGCACAAAGCCACAGGGAATATCGGGATTGGCTTTGTTCAGGGATTTGGCTTAAAAATGGGAGCCATTGGTTCGTCCGTAGCTCACGACTCACATAACCTTGTCATTGTTGGAACGAATGACCAGGATATGTTGAAAACAGTGGAAATCATTCAAGCCATGGGAGGCGGATTGACAGTAGTTCTGAACGGAAAAGTATTAGCTTCCCTCCCATTGCCCATTGCGGGTCTAATGTCGGAAGCCTCCGTGGCTAAAGTCAACCTTCAGTTAGAGGCCCTTCATCGTGCTGCCAAAAATCTCGGATGCAAAATTCCAGACCCATTTATGACGCTTTCTTTTCTATCGCTTCCGGTCATTCCAGAATTAAAAATCACTGATAAAGGCCTGGTCGATGTGAACCAGTTTAAATTTGTTCCTTTGTTTGGAGAAGACTAATGCAAATCAGAAGGCAGAAAGCAAAAAGCAGCAAGCGGTATGCAGAAACAACAGAATGATTTTATTGGTTTTTCACCTGCCTTCTGCTTACTGCCTACTGCTTACTGTCTTCTAAAAGGATGTTTAATATGAATTGGGACAACCTATTAGAGGAAGCGACCCATCATCTTCAGGAATATATCCGCATTCAAACAATCAATCCGCCCGGGAATGAAATAAAAGGAGCGAGGTTTTTTAAAAGAATTTTCGATGCGGAGACTATTCCATGTCAGATTTTCGAGCCGTTACCGGGCAGAGGAAATATCCTCGCCAACTTAAAAGGAAATGGCAAGAAGAAACCCATCCTTCTTCTCAATCATATGGATGTTGTTCCTGTCGAAAAAGAACGTTGGGCAGGAGGTCCTTTTGAAGGAACCATGCAGGATGGATATCTCTATGGTCGTGGAGCTCTTGATGATAAATCCATGGGGATTGTAGAGATGATGGCCCTGTTAATCCTGAAACGTGAAAGGGTATCTCTAAAAAGAGACATCCTCTTTTTGGCTACGGCCGATGAGGAGACCGGAGGACACTGGGGTATCCAGTGGGCTATGGAAAATGTTCCCTACCTGAGAGAAGTGGAATATGCCCTCAATGAAGGGGGATATATCATTCTTAACAAGACCGGCGCTCCGGATCGATACGAAATTTCCAATGGCCAGAAGATCGTCTTCCAGCTCCAATTAAAGGCCAAGGGAACTTCAGGTCATGCTTCCATGCCTCATTCTGACAACCCCAATGTGAAACTCATCCATGCTTTGGAGGCAGTGACAAAATGGGAAACCCCCTATCGTATCCTTCCCATGGTTAAAGGATTTTTCTCGAAGATGGCTCCGAAACAACCTCCTGATGAAAGAAAATATTTTGAGGATATTGAGAAAGGCGTCAGGGACTCTTCTTTTTCAGCCAGGTTGACGAAAAATCTCGTCTATAATGCCATGATAAGGGATACCATCTCTCTTACTATCCTGCAGGCCGGGAATAAGGCCAACGTCATCCCTTCGGAATCAATGGCCACTCTTGATTGCCGCCTCATCCCTGGATCTTCCAAAGAGGAATTTTTAGAAGAGATTAAAAAAAGATTAGGAGATGACATTGAAGTGGAGGGAAAGATGGAAGGGAAACCCGTTCCCCCCTCACCCTTTGATACGGATCTTTTTCAGGCCATCCAAAAGTTCGCTTCTGAGAATGATCCGGATTGTCCGGTGGTTCCTTACCTTCTCCCCGGGGCGACGGACAGCCGTTCCCTGAGGGAAAGAGGAATTACGTCTTACGACTTCTGCCCTTTTCGGTTACCTGAGGAAGAAATATTAAGAATACACGGAAATGACGAACGAATCGCCATCGAAAACCTGAAATTCGGAATGAAGATGCTCGTTGAGATTATTAAGGAAGTGGCTGCTTAATAGACAAACCCTAAAACCGACACGTAATCATAGCCGAGAATAACCATTGCTTTGAGGTTATTTTGTCATCCACATCATAAGTCGTGCCGGCAGAAGGACCTGCATAAAAAGATTGATGCTGTGTCCCTGTAGTATGAATCTTCATATATTCTCCACTTATGGTCAGGTACAAATGGGGCCAGAAATTCCAGGCAGCGTTGAGATTTGCGAAATAAGCATTCCCGTCAGTGTCCCCTTTGCTCAGTTTATAACGTAAGACGTGATCATCCCTATCTTTAGCAAAAGCCCATGGTGCATAACCTAATTTTAGATTTGCCTGAAATTTTCCCCCAAATAAGAAGTCTGAATTCAATCCAAAATAGGGAATATGGTAGACTACCTTATACTTCAATGTTCTTCCTCTAACAGATACTGTATAGAGAGGAGCGTATATGCCATAACCAACTTGATCCGTATTTCTGACATCATATTTAAATTGTTGGTATTTATACCCAACCACTGGACCAATGCTGATATTTCTAATCGGCCAGAAATTATATAGCATATTGACGTGAAAGATATTTGCCTTTAACTTGATATCTGATTCAGAATAGATATCCAAACCAGGCTGGCCATCGCCGTCAATCCAATCTGAATCCTTCATCTTCCCCGAACCATCGGTGATGCTGGTTAACCACATTATATTGAGCCGGAGTATCTCTTGATTCTTTGCGTTCTTATGGCCAAAATCTATTTCAGGACCTAGCAAAAATACCTTCAATGGAAATTCTAACTCACTTGCCCCACCATCAAAACTAATATGGTAAGTACTGTCTCCCTTAAGGTATCCAGCTCGAACCCCAATATCAAAATAATCTCTCCCTCCATTAAATCCCAATCTCTCTTCTGCAGCGGGTTGAGGCAAGCCAAATCCCATATTAAAGATAAAGAACATCGACAATACGATTACCATCATCCCCCTTCTCATCAATGTTCCTCCTTTCTTAATGAAATATATTGTTTTTAACTTCCCCGTAACCCTAAACTCCCATATGTTACTCTTCTATTCATCTCATCCTAACTCTGGAACTGAATATACCTTTTTCAAAATAAATGTCAAATAATTTTCATGTTGAATTGTTCTCTCATGTCCTTGACCTGAAAGCTGGTTCCTATAGGCAGGGCTGGAGGTGGCCAAAGTCAAGCTTTCCTCCTATCTACCGGTAGGCAGGCGCAAGGGGGAGTAGATTCCGTTTATATTTTCAGTGAATGTGATTTAGGAGATTAACTATTATTTTCGAAACAGCATAAACAATAAGGTCAGAATGATGCTGATAAGGATGGAGGTAACAATGGGAAAGTAGAAAGTGAAATTCTTTTTTCTAATGATGATATCTCCGGGAAGTCTACCCACCCAAGGAATTTTTTCTCCAAGGAGCAAAAGAAGACCAATCAGGATAATAAATACACCCAAAAGAATGAGCATCTTGCCTAAAGCACCCATTCCGAACACCTTTGTACAACCTCGCTTTCTATCACAATCCTTAAGTTATGATGCTTGGTTCTATCCGGCTTTCGTAACATTAAATCCAAAATCACAAATTCCAAATTACAAATAAATTCCAAACCCGAACGTCCAATGACCAAAACCACTTTGTTTGGGACTTTGAATTTTGTTCATTTGAATTTATTTGGTATTTGGTGCTTGTCGTTTGGTGCTTGATGCGCCCTTACCAGGGCGCATGTATCTCTCTGCTTCACTATAGATACACCCGCAGTATTGCTGACGATATAATCCCATAGCCTTGGAGAGCTCCACCCCTTTCTTCCATCCCTGTCGAAAATCTTCATAATAGAATGGGATTTTTATCCTTTGGGCCATATGCTCCCCGGTTTCTTTGATGAGAGCATGGTTTTGATGAGTACTTTGAAGAAGGGTGGTTGAAAATCCATCAAAATCTTTATTCTTCGCTTCTCGGGCTGTGGATTCAAGCCGAACCGAGTAGCAATATTGACATCTCTCCTCTACTCGATGGGATACATTTCTTAAAAATTCCTCGAGGAGATATTCATCCCGATAGATTACATTCAACCCAACCCTCTCTGAGTATTGTTTCAATGCGTCCAGTCTTTTTTGATATTCTTGGAAAGGATGGATGTTTGGATTGAAAAAGTATCCGGTCACCTCATTTCCATTTTCTTTCAATCGTTCAAGGGGAGTGATGGCACAGTTGGCACAACAGATGTGGAGGAGAATTTTCATTCAAAGGATAGACGAATTAATCGGATGGGAACGAATTTTCCAAATAAAGCCTATTCGAGTTATTAGCTGCCATTCGCCTCATTCGTATAAAAAAGACGTATTTCATTAACTTGCGGCCGATAACTTCTTTCCAGAGTCTTTCCTCCGTGGAATCCCCAGCTCCTTCTCAACTTGCAAGATCCTGTCGGTAGTCTTGATGACCGTGTCAGGATTGAGGGAGATGCTGTCGATGCCGCAGCGGACTAAAAACTCGGCGAATTCCGGGTAGTCGCTGGGAGCTTGGCCGCAGATGCCAATCTTCCTTCCGTTCTTCTTGGCTCTTTCAATCAATAATTTCACCATCTTTTTCACAGCCGGATCCCGCTCATCGAAGATATGAGAAACTTTCTCCGAATCACGATCCAATCCCAACATCAGTTGGGTCAGATCATTCGATCCGATGGAAAAACCATCAAAAATCTCAGCAAATTCATCCGCCATGATCACATTGCTGGGGACCTCACACATCACATAGATTTCGAGGCCATTTTCCCCCTGGATCAGACCGTGCTTTCTCATCTCCGCAATCACCAACCTCCCCTCCTCCACCGTCCTGCAGAAGGGGATCATCAATTTTACATTGATCAGACCCATTTTATCCCGAACCTTTTTCATAGCCATGCATTCGAGAGCAAACCCTTCCTGATAAGACTCGTCATAATACCGGGAGGCTCCTCGGAAACCAATCATGGGGTTGTCTTCGACAGGCTCAAATTCGA
>CAZEKS010000078.1:0-8363 GCA_964512795.1 uncultured Syntrophaceae bacterium | reverse complement strand
TTCTTAATCAATCTTCCCACGGAACGTGTAGTTAATCTCCCTCCGAAGGAGTTAACAAAAATGGGGCCATCTCCCTCCGGGCCAGAGGCCCTCCCTCCGGGCCGGAGGCCTTTTACTATCCCTCGTTCTTCCAAATAAGCCTTCAATGCCTCTATTGCTTTCACCCCAACCGGAACGATGCGTTCTTTCCTTCCCTTCCCCATCACTCTCACAATGCCCAAATCCAGGTCTAATTGATTCGAATTCAATCCCACCAACTCACTCACACGCAATCCGCTTGAATAAAGAAGTTCCAAAATGGCTCGATCCCTTAAACGATTCTCCTTTGACACCTCTGAAGACTTTTCGGGAATACTTTGGGGTGATTCCATCAACCGGAAGGCCTCATCAACAGTAAGAGTGGTGGGAAGGGCCTTCTCCACCTTCGGAGTTGAAACGCTCTTGGCCGGGTTGGAAGCAATCACCTGTTCTCTGATCAAATATTTAAAAAAAGAGCGCAGCGTGGAAATCTTCCTGGCGATAGAACTCTTCTTATTTTTCCGGTGGAGGAAGCTCAAATATTTTCGGATGGCTATTCGATCCACTTTTTCTATCTCTACCTCTCCCGTAAGACTAAGATACATTCCTGAACTCTTTAAGAAATCCTCAAATCCTTCTAAATCCCTTTGATAACATCGACAGGTATGAGGCGACGCATTCTTCTCCACAGACAGATAATGTATAAATTGATAAACCAAACCCCGCTTATCAACAGATCGAGAAGCCATTGATCCCCCTATTTGTCATCTCTTCAAACATTATGTAAGTTATGAAAATATTATCAAAATTTAATTTTATAACATAATTCTCAAATTTATCAATATTTTTCTCATTGACATTCTTTAAGTTTTCCGTATAGACTGGAAGTATTAATGTTCATTTTAGGAAAAGGAGGTGATAAGAATGGCAGAACCCAGAGTCGCAAGGGTAACCGAAATCATCGCAGGTTCTTCAAAGGGTTTTGAGGATGCCATCAAGGTCGGCTTCGCAAGAGCGACAAAGACCTTAAGGGGTATCACTGGATTACGCGTTGCTGAAATGCGGGTGGCAGTAGAAAATTCTAAGATTTTAGAATACAGGGTTAGGTTGGAAATCATTTTCGTCCTTGAAACCTAATGACTTATCTATCTAACATTTACCAACCCTGCCTGCTCCATCCTCGGTCGGGAACGGGGCCGGCAGGCGAGCGTAAGCAGGACTAAAAATGAAAGGCCCTATCTCCAAAGCTGAGGCAGGGCCTTTCTATTTTCAGATTCCCTTTTCTCATTAAAGGGTGATAAAAACCCAGAAAACCCAGGGCTTAAGTTTTCTCCCTGATTACTTTCAGTAACTCCTCTTTACTTACGATTGCGGTTCCAACCTTTCCCACGACAATCCCCGCCGCATAGTTCGCTAAACTCGCTGCATCTTTAACGCTCACGCGTGGCCCTGTTCCTAAAGCAAGGGCCATCGTTCCAATCACCGTGTCTCCGGCGCCCGTCACATCATAAACCTCCTTAGCGACAGTGGGGACAGGATAGGGTTTCTGATGAGGCTCGAAAATGGTCATTCCCTTTTCTCCTTGCGTGATGACTAAAGCGTTACACTTCAACCTCTTCAACAGGCTTCTCCCCATTTTCTCCACTGAGGATTGATCGGTGGCAGGGATCCTTGAGGCTTCACTCGCTTCATTGGTATTTGGGGTAATCACGGTGGCTCCTTTATAAAATAAAAAATTTTTTAGCTTTGGGTCAACCATGATCAATTTCTTCAAATGCTTGGCTCTTTTGATAATAGTTTGAATCAGCTTCCTCGTCAATAAACCTTTCCCATAATCAGAAATAACGATCCCGTCGAAATCTTCTATCTTCTCCGTCAAAAACTTTGAAAGATTTCTGGAAGTAGAAGCCTTGGGGTGACCGGTCGTCTCCCGATCGACTCGAACCAATTGTTGGTAATGAGGGTGGTGAGCGATGATCCTGGTTTTTACCGTCGTCTGTCTCCCCTGTTCAAAAAATATCCCTTGCGTTTGAATTCCCCTTTCCATAATTCTTTTATATATCTTTTCCCCATTTTCGTCATCCCCCACAATGCCACAGAGCGATACGATCCCACCCAGTGAACGAATATTATGCGCAACATTGGCAGCCCCTCCAAGATTAAAAGCCTCTGTTTCCGCAATGATGACTGGAACGGGGGCCTCTGGGGATATCCGAGAGACTTTCCCAAAAATGGATCGATCCATCATAATATCGCCGACCACCAAGAGTTTTACTCTCGGAAAACTTTTCAGTATCGATTCCAGCTTTTTCCGTTCTCTTATCCTGATCATTCTATTCATTTCCTCAATATTTTTTTTGTCTCTGAAAAAATTCAACCGTCTTTTTCAGTCCTGTCTCGATCCCAACCTTCGGCTCATAATTTATAATTTCTTTTCCCTTGCTGATATCTGCCAACGAGTGTTTCACATCCCCTTTCCGAGGTTCTTGATAAATAGGGGACTGTTTCGATCCGAGAATTTCTTTCAGAACGTTCAATAATTGGTTCAACGAGATTCTTTTCCCGCAGGCAATATTAATGGCTTCTCCATGGAGGTGCTCTGCGGACATGGCCAGAAGATTGGCCTGAACCACATTTTCAATATACGTGAAATCTCGCGACTGCTCTCCATCTCCAAAAATGATCGGAGGGCGCCCCTGAAGCAGGGCATCGATAAATTTTGGGATGACAGCAGAGTAAAGGGAGTTCGGGTCCTGTTTTGGCCCAAAAATATTGAAATACCTCAGAGAGATGGTTTCGAGACCATAGAGTTGGTAAAAAAGTCGGCAATATTGCTCGCCGATATATTTTTGTAGGGCATAGGGTGAGAGAGGATTGGGTGGCATTTCCTCATGCTTCGGTAAGGTAGGAGTATCTCCATAGATGGATGAAGAGGCGGCATACATGACTCTTTTCACCCCTTTCTCCCTGGCAGCAAGAAGAATATTCAAAGTCCCTCCTGCATTGACTGCATTGGAGGTTTCCGGATCCTCTACAGAACGTTGAACCGACGGCAGGGCTCCTTGATGAAATACATATTCCGTTCCCTGGACCGCCTTTTGGCAGGTACTGAGGTCACGAATGTCTCCTTCGATAATCTCTAGAGAAGGATACGCTTTATTAAAAACCAGGTTCTCCCTTTTGCCAGTTGAAAAATCGTCGAGGACTCGGACAAAGTGACCCCTTTTGAGCAAGTCCTCTGTCAGGTTTGACCCAATAAACCCCGCTCCTCCCGTGACTAATACATTAGACATTCTGACCTTCCCCATTCTTCTTATTTGTCTCTCTTTTTAACAAAACTACTCCCCTTAATCAAGCAAAAACAAAAAGGACAGAAGGAGACCAATAAGAAAAAATGGAAAAAGAAGCAGGTGAGCAAAAGCGAAGATCACAAAATCGGATCACTTAAAACTTTTAAAAAAACCTATATTGAAACTTTCAACATCCTCACCACTTTATCAAAAACAAATTTAGCATCGGAATAAGCTTCTTCAGCTTCCTCTCTCTTGAAGATCTTTTCTCCATAGAAAGAAGGACCTCTATCTTCGGCGAGCCGAGCAGAAATACGAACAATCCTCTCCATCACTTCTTCGTCAAACTCTCCAATCTTTCTCTTTACCATTTGTTCGAATATTTTTCCTACATCGTGAATTTTAGGATATTCGATCCCAAGAATTTTTAATGCTCCTTTTAAAACAAGCTCTACGACTTCTTGCGCACGCCTCACGACTATGTTGGCATCATTATCCTGCCAGGCCTCTTGAAGATCTCTTTCCATGATGCGTTTGGCAGTCAAGATAAGGTCTTTTCCGCTTTCAAAGTTATTCATATAGTCAACCCTGTTGTTGCATCAAGATCCGATTAAATTAGGGGTCGTTCTCCATTTAACAAAAGATTCAAGATATTCAAGAATTCGAACGCTGAATTTAATTCAGCTACAGGGTAAATACTTCCCCGACCTTGAGGTCCGGTTTAAGATCCCAAAACCATGATCCATCTTCTAAAGATACCTTTCTGGCACCCAATTTCTGAAGGCGTACTTTTATCTGGTTTAGTCTCTCCGCGAAAAAACCATTTTTATCATAGAGAATCTTGGCATCATCAATCATGTCCAAGAATATGTATCTATTCTCCTCGGCCTCTTTTTGAGAGAGAACAAGGAAACTGAAGTAAGGCTCCTGGCCGACTCTCTCTCTTACCCTTCCATATTCCTTTGACTTCTTGAGATGGACCTCAACATCCAAAACCTGATCCAATCGTCGGTGGTAATTTGGGTGAGGATCTTCAAGAATGAGAAGGAGATCTATATCACTTAACTTGTCGCCCTTTTCCCTGGCAATAGACCCGTATAAGACAAGGGAGACTAAATTCTCATGAAACTCCTCTTTTAATAATTCAAGGAATTTCTGGAGGACTTTTTTATAGAATCTTAACCCGATTTTTCCCATCCTCATCAAACCTCTCAAATTGGAAAACCTTTATAAATACTAGCCAAAAATATTTGAAATTTCCTCCCATTTAATTTCTTCCCCCTTCGACGGGGGAGGATGAAGGTGGGGGTGGACAAAAGGAATTTGATCCCCTCCCCTACATCCCCTCCCGCCAGGGGAGGGGATGTTTTTGGGGGATTCATCTCAAAAATGTTAGAAGAAAATTCTCAGATTTCAATGTGTAAGAATCTAACAAAACAACTCTGATGTCTTATAAGCTTTCTTAGTCCGGCATATCGATATCACTTTTCGAAGAAAAATCACCTCTCGCCAAAGAGCCACACAAACCAATCCCTTCAATCTCTCGAAGAAATTCTTTGGAATTAATGATAATCTTTTAATTTCTTCCAGCATAGCGATACTCTCTAAGACCCGATCTCACCTGTTTTATACCATATTTAAAAACCAAACTAAAGAGAGCTTATGAAGAACGAATTTCAGAAGGGAGATAACGCTTTTTAAACTCATTAAGCTCTAATTCGAGAAGGGCATGCCGTTGGGCCAGTTCTTTATTTTGACCTGTTAACTTAGAAATCACCACGGAGAAATGGAAGACGATAAGGAGGAGGAAAAAAAAGGCGATTAAAACTACCGCGGATAGATAGAATATACCGGTGATTCTAACAAAAAACTGCGAGAGGAGAAACTCAGGCCATAGGCTAAACACCAAGACCGCTATGCCTGTAAAAAGCCAGAGGATTGCATATTCCTCCCGAAGTCTCTTCTTTCTGATCAGCTCGAAGGTGATCAAGAGCAGAATCATACTGAGCACACCAACAATGATTTGAATCTTGATTAACATCGTTCTCCCTCCTGTTCTAAAAGGGGTGGTTTTTTAAAACAATCTACAAAAATCGCTAATAGAACCTTCACCATATAATAAACAGACCTGATTTTTGTAATCGAAGACTCCCCGGAGTGTCTCTCACTCATCCCGACCGGAACTTCTCCCATCTTTAAACGACATTGATGGAGCAAGATCACTACTTCCGGCTCCGGATAATCCTGTGGATAATTCGAAGCAAATAATTGAATCGCCTTTCGATTCGCTGCCCTAAATCCAGAAGTGGGGTCTGTAATCTTCTGCCCCACAATCATTGAGATCACTCGGGAGAAGATGGAAATCCCGATCCTTCTCATCGTCGATGATTTATAGCCCAAATCCCCAATAAAACGCGAACCCATGGCTACATCCATCTTTTTCTCTTCCAAAACCTTAAGGAGTTTGGCAATCTCCTTCGGATCATGTTGACCATCTGCATCAACCTGAATAGCAATGTCATAGCCTTTCTCATAGGCGTATTGGTATCCTGCTTGCATGGCTCCACCAATGCCCAGATTAAAGGGGATGTCCAAAACGAGGGCACCGTTGTTTCTTGCAATATCCGACGTAAGGTCCTTGGATCCATCATTCACCACAAGGACCGTCGCCTGGGGAAGATTGATTTTTATCCCCTCAATCACCTTCTCGATAGAGCCCTCTTCATTAAAGGCAGGAATGATAACTAAGACTTTTTTATCAGATTCCATTTAACTTATCTACCATTACCTTAAAACTTTTTTATCAAATAAAACCAGCTTTATCAAGTAAAATCCACATAAACTACTCCTTTTAGCTTTCCCCGATGTCGATAGGTTAAGCGGGAATCCAAAACTACATCACCCCTCGAACATTCTTCGGCCACCTCTTTTCTTATTCTTCTGACCGAAAGGATAGCATTGAAAAAATTGTGGAGGGGGAAGGGACGTTATATCATTAACCAATCGTTATAAAGAAAAAAATCATTTAGGTGTTAAGAGAGGGCATGTCTAATGATTTAAAACTAATCTTTCATACCATTCATATGTTATCCTTAATCCTTCCTTTAGTTGTGTTTTCGATTTCCAGCCAAGAGCGGTTATTCTGTCTATATCAAGAAGCCTCACAGGATTTCCGTCCGGTTTTGTTGTATCATAATTGACATTTCCTTCAAAACCTACTGTCTCTTTGATCAGCCCTGCTAATTCGGCTATGGAGATATCCACTCCAGTTCCCACATTTATCGCTTCATTCTCATTGTATTCATCAATGAGAAAAATCAATGCCTCAGCAAGATCATCAACATAGAAAAATTCTCTCCTCGGTCTACCTGTACCCCATATGGTTACATCTTTCTTCCCCTCTACCTTCGCCTCGTGGAACCTTCTGATTAACGAGGCCAATACATGACCATCTTCATTAAAATGGTCATTGATACCGTAAACGTTTGCAGGGATGACCGATATGAAATTTGTTCCATACTGCTTGTTATAGGCCTGACACATCTTTAGCCCTGCCAGTTTCGCAACCCCAAAAGGCTCGTTGGTCGGTTCAATAGGGCCGGTTAGGAGGTCTCCCTCTTTCATGGGTTGTTCGCATATCTTTGGATATATACATGAGCTTGCAAGGAAGAGAAGTTTTTTAACTCTGTATCTATAGGATAAATCAATAACATTGGTTTGAATCATGAGGTTTTCGTAGATAAACTCTGCCGGGTACGTGCTATTGGCGAAGATTCCACCCACTCTGGCAGCAGCGAGAAACACATATTGAGGAGTCTGTTTCACAAAAAACTCCTTAACCTTTTCTCTCTGGGTTAGATCCATCTCCTTATGGGTTTTTGTAATAATATTGGAATAGCCCAAGGAGCGGAGTTTTCTAACCATTGCCGAACCAATAAGTCCTGTATGACCCGCTATATAGATCTTGGCATTCTGTTCCAATTTGAAACACCTCTTGGTTTATGTGTATTTCTCCAAAAAGTTTGCCACGGTATCCATGATATATTGAATCTCTTCCTCTCCTATATCTTGATGGACCCCTATGTGGAGCCCATTATTCCCGATATATTCAGCATTCGGGAAATCGTCAATCTTATAGTTTAAAAAACCAAAGCCATCGCATTGGGTCGGCATGGAAAGGAAGAGGCTCCTTGTGTCAATTCCCTTTTTCTCCATGAAGTCGACAAGCTGATCACGCGTAAAGGAAGCATCTTCCTTCACGATGATAGGAAATGCATGGGGACCAATCCTTTCATAAGGCTCTTCGGTGATGGTGTAAAGATATTGCCCGAACTTTTTAAATCTTTCCATCATGGTGAGTAGGTTCTTTCGCTTCTTCTTAAATATCTCGTCAAAGATCTCTATATTCCCCAACCCAACCGCCGCTTCCAGTTCATTCATTTTGGATGAAAAACCAATCCTTTCGAACTGGAAGCGTATATCCATCCCATTTCCGGATTGAAATCTCTTACGACAATAACCAGAACTGATATTTAACACACAGCTTTCACACTTGCATGCCCTCCCATGAGACCTTAAAGATCTCAGTATTTCGGCAAAGTCTTCCCTATCTGTTGTAATGATACCTCCTTCAATGGTTGTAATAATATGTGCCACATACAGACTATACGCAGCCATATCTCCTAATGTCCCTATATTTTTCCCTTTATAGACAGCTCCGTGGGCCTCGGCAGCATCCTCAATAACATAGAGACCATATTTCTTGGCTATCTGCATAATGGGATCCATGTCCGCTGGTTTCCCCATAAGATGGACAGGCATGATGGCCTTGGTTTTCTCGTTAATCCTCTCCTCGATCGCGTCTGGGTCAATATTTAATGTCCTTCGATCAATATCTACAAAGACGGGTACAAAACCGGCCTGCAAGACAGAGTTCCCTGTGGCAACAAAGGACAGGGCAGGTAAGATGACCTCATCTCCTCTTTTTGCACCGAAATCGAATAAAACGGCGAGGGCTAAGGCATCTGCATCGGCACCGCTGCTAACTGCCACGGC
>CAZEKS010000077.1:0-8385 GCA_964512795.1 uncultured Syntrophaceae bacterium | reverse complement strand
AGGTCATTTTTACAGGAGCCACTACAAAATTTCAACTAAGAAAGGGATTGACTCCCCAAAATTGTCACTTATTTTTGATTACTTAAATCTTGCACTTTTCAATAAGTTTTTCATTAGGGACGTCATCATTGGGGGAATTCTCATATTCCTTATTTTGGGGTCTCCCCCTCTTTGGCTTTAGAATGAACATATTTTCTGGAGGATTTCGAGAGGATAGGGGGCACCCATCAAAGGGCCCCTGACAGGCCTCACGACCCTCTGGGAGCAAACCTTCAAAATTCGCTTTGTGAATTGGCAAGGTTATTGTTATAAAGAATTGGTAAGTTGCACTGATTGGACATGTCAATTTCAGGGATTGCTTCTAACCTTGACATTTGATAAATTAAATCTTCACTCAGCCTAATACACTGAGGCTGATGGTTAACAGCTTCGCCGGCTACCAAAACTCAGCTCGGCGTTAAATGATAAAGGAGGTGTACTTTGACAAATGTCCATGACAACTTAATCATCGCCTTCCCATGCCCACCGGAATCGGGGTGTACCTATTCCCTTACACTTGCCTCCCGCTTGGGACATATGCTTGAAATGGCCGAACAGAGATTCGGCCCTCGTGATAAATCATACACGATTCTTGGGTTTGAGTTTCGGGCAGGTTTACCACAGATTTGGTTCCCCGGAAATGGGAAGAATGTAATTGTCCAACTTGATTCTGCAAACTTGAATGATCAGAATCTACCTTTGTTGCAAATGGCTCACGAATGTGTGCATCTTTTGAGTCCTGTATTACCTGCCAATGTAAGTGTTTTGGAGGAGGGACTCGCAACTTATTTTTCAAAAGAGTATATGGCATCACATGTCGGTGGTGTATGGTTCACTGGTGATCAAAAGTACGGCCATGCCGAGATTTTAGCTCGGAAATTGTTATTGTTGAATGCAGACGCCATTAAAGCTCTTCGCAAAATTGTTCCTGTCATCTCGCAGGCAACTGCACAGGATATTCTCAAAATATGCCCAAACTTGCCATCACATTTATCAGAACAGCTCGTTGTAAGCTTTCAATCTTGGGATGGGAACATTAGGTCCGTCGGGGCCAAACCTTCCAAATTCCATTTGTAAATCGGCGAGGTTGTTCGTATAAAAAATTGATAATTCATCTTGATTAGGCGTAATGCTTCCATAAATTGTTGCAGTCGTATAGCTATGCCTTTCGTTACCGTTCGTGACCTCCAGATATATTATGAGATGCGTGGGACAGGCCCCCGCCTACTTACCATTAGTGGTACAGGCGGTGACTTACGCTGTTCACCCAGTGTCTTCGAGATGTCCATTGCCCAGCATTTCGAGATCCTCGCCTACGATCAACGCGGTCTGGGTCAGACTTCGCGCCCGGATATCCCCTATGCCATGGCCGACTATGCCGACGATGTAAATGCGTTGCTCGACGCCGTGAGATGGAATCGCTGCTTGGTGATGGGCATCTCTTTCGGAGGGATGGTCGCCTAAGAGTTCGCTCTGCGCTATCCGCACCCAATAGAACGTCTGGTCTTGGCTTGCACCAGCAGTAGCGGTGCAGGCGGAGCGTCGTATCCTTTGAATGAGTTCGCTAACCTCCCTGTTAAGGACTACGTGCGCCGTGTCCTCCAACTCAGTGACACCAGCCGGACGGATGATGTATACGGGGCTGACCTGGATCTGACCAAGGCTGGCCCTTATTACGGGGACCGTGCCTCGGATATAGATGAAACCATTCGCTCCCTCGAGCACCTTAAAAAGTTTGAGGTGGAAACCTACCTGACCGCACATGGGAAAGGGATTCTGGAGGGCGACCCGGGACACATCGACCGCTACTTGGAAGTTATTTTTCTAAGAGAAGAAAAACTGATGGACCTTCTAAGCAAGGGCCCGAAGACTCTTGATCAAGTTGTTTATGAAGGGATAATCTATGGGAACAAATCCCCCATAGGGCCTTGGGATCTGACCCTTTCTGAAAGAACGATGATCTTGAAACATTTGTCTCGCTTGGTAGGCATGAATCGGGTGAAACAGGAAGGAGATTTTTGCGTCCTTCCAAATTAATTGGCGCTTTAAAATCTATTTCCCCGCCTGGTGAACAAAAACATTTCAAAAGGCTAACAACGGCCCCACATCTTACGGCCTTGTAACGCGCTGACTCCCAGCTCGATCAAGGGAGAATAGTTTTAATTCCTCTTGACTCCCGTTTGGACAATTCAGTGAACTCCAATCATAATTTGGGGTGCTCCTCAACATCTTTTAACCCATTCGACGGCGCAAACTGGAAAGAAAGGAGGGTGATAAGTAGACAATTCAGTGTCAAATTTCCAACTTTTCAAGTCTAAATTACTTTCCTTGGACAGATGTTTTAGATCTTAGAGAACTTTTAATTTCTAAGCATTTTTTCTGGGTATGATACCTATGTGGAGACGAAGTAAAAATACTGTAGTTCTCATCAAAAAATAATGTATCCCCCCTATTTCATATCCCAGTTGTTTTGAATTAACATAACAGGTATAAGAGACGTCAGAATAATGTTTGATTCCTACCGCGTAGAAAAGAGAAGGGGGTGATATTTTCAGTGGGTAAACGTCTGGTTTTTGTCGGTGGGGGGCATGCTCACCTAACTTCACTCAAACACCTCTCAGGATTCAAGAAACGCGGCCATGAGGTTGTGCTAATTAGCCCCTCTCCTTATCATTACTATTCTGGCATGGGACCGGGAATGCTTTCCGGGATCTATCGCCCTTGGGAAGTGCGTTTTCACATCAAGAAATTAGCAGAGCATCAAGGCGCCACCTTCATAAAGGATAAGGTCATAAAGATAGATCCGGGCCGACATCTCCTCTTCTTATCCTCCGGTGAGAGCGTCAGTTACGATATCGTTTCATTTAATACCGGAAGCGAAGTTCCCGTCGAGTCACTGATCACAACCCAACGAGAAAACATCGTTACGGTGAAACCCGTGGTCAACCTCCTCAAGGCCCGCCATATCATCTTAGAGGCGATAACGAGCAATAAGGCGTTAAATTTTGTAGTGGTCGGAGGGGGGCCCGCAGGGGTTGAGATTTCAGCCAATCTCTGGAGGCTTTTAAATGAAAACCACGGAAAGGGGGAGATCACCCTCATTGGGGGGAAAAGGCTGTTGGGTGATGCGCCCGGTAAGGTACGCCATCTTGCCCTGGAGTCTCTAACGCGCAGGGGTCTGAAGATCGTTGAAGGGACACATGTGAAAGCAATTGAAAATGGGACGGTCAGTTTGAGTGACGGGAGAAAGGTTGCTTTCGACCTGACTTTTGTTGCCATAGGCATCCACCCTTCCTCTCTTTTTATGGATTCCGGTCTCCCTACTGCAGTGGATGGAGGGTTGCTCGTCAACTCATACCTGCAAAGTGCGGCCTATCCGAATATTTTTGGGGGTGGAGACTGTATCAGTCTTGAAGGACATTCGCTCGCCAAGGTGGGGGTCTATGCGGTAAGGGAAAATCCACTCCTTTACCATAACCTCCTATCAGCGCTGGAAGGCGGGAAGATGATGACCTTTGAGCCGCAAAAGTATTTCTTATTGATCTTTAACATGGGAGACGGACAAGGAATTTTCTGGAAAAAGAACTGGGCATGGGAAGGCCAGCTTGCCTTCCTTTTGAAGGATTATATCGACAGAAGGTTCATGAGGAATTTTCAGGTGTCCGGGGAACTCGAAGAAAGATTTGATAGGATGGAATAAGAAATGATGAAGAGGTGAAGCATGGGAATCCTAAACTATTTCAAACCGATTTCGACTTGGCCGGCTGAAAAGGTCCGTCTTTTTCTTAAGGAAAAGAACCCAGAGGATTATAACCTTATCGACGTCAGAACACCCAAGGAGTATGAACAGGGTCACCTCCCTGGCGCACGATTAATTCCAGTGGGGGAACTGGCCGATCGTCTCTCCGACCTGGACCCCCAGAAGCCTACGGTCGTTTATTGAGCTGCAGGAGTGCGCAGCCGGGCCGCTGCCGCTACTTTATCGAGTGCAGGATTCAAAGAGGCCTATAGCATGCAGGGGGGGATCAATGCCTGGAAAGGTCTTGTGGCAGGGGGAGCTCCAGAATCGGGCATGGCTTATTTTTCTCCAGCCACAAAGCCAGAAGAGCTGATTGCGCTGGCCTGGTTACTGGAGGATGGGTCGCGTAAATTCTATTCGGACTTGGCTGCGGTGATGAAAGATCAAGAAGCAAAAAATCTCTTTAAGGATCTCTTCGCAGCAGAGGAACGTCACCAGGTCTCCCTTCTCAAGCTTTACAAGGAACTCTCCGGTTTGACCTCCACTTCAGGATTCCCGGGGTCGGTCATTTCGCTGGAAGAAAAAGAAGGGGATGTGATGGAAGGAGGAATGCGTCTCAGCGAGGTATTACCGTGGGCCAAAGGAAAAAGTGTGGTAGAAATCCTTGAATTTTCTGTTTCTTCGGAGACGAATGCTTATGATCTTTATGTCAAAATGGAACGCCAGATGAAAGACCAACGATCCGCACAGGTCTTTCATGTCTTATCAGGTGAGGAAAAGCAACACCTTGAGCGATTAAGCTCATTGCTTGAAAGAAAAATATAAAGGGGGAAAAGGGGAATTATTTTATCTTAAAGGATTCTTCCATCCCGATATATTTCTTTCTCAGTTTCGGCTTCTCAATCTTTCCTGTTGGATTGCGGGGGACTTCGCCGAAGAATATCTTTCGAGGCCTTTTATACTTTGGCAATTTCTCACAATACTTTAAAACATCTTCTTCTGTGAGCACTTTACCAGGCACAACATCAATGACAACGGTTACCACCTCACCTAAACGTTCATCAGGGTAGCCAATGGCTGCTATATCCTTGACCCCTGGAAGGGTGTGGAGAAAATCCTCAATCTCCACAGGAAAGATATTCTCACCCCCTGAGATGATGAGGTCTTTTTTCCGATCTACCAGAAAGATAAAACCATCTTCATCTTGTTTTGCCATATCTCCAGTGAATAACCATCCGTCCCGCAGGGCTTTAGCAGTGGCCTCTGGATTTTTATAGTATTCCCTCATCACACCATCCCCGCGAACCACCAACTCCCCCACGTCTCCCTTTCTAACGGGATTTCCTTCTTCATCCACAATCTGAGTTTCCCAGTTGAACCCTGGAAGGCCAATGGCGCCCACCTTATGTTCGTTTTCGATTCCAAGGTGGACGCAACCCGGACCGGTCGACTCACTCAGACCATAGGTAGTATCATAGGCCATATTGGGGAAGTACTCTTTCCAGTGTTTGACGAGTGAGGGAGGAACAGGCTGAGCCCCAATGTGCATGAGCCTCCATTGCCGGAGATCATAATCCTTGAGTTTAATCTCTCCGCTATCGAGCTTTAAAAGAAGGTCCTGTGCCCATGGGACAAGAAGCCAAACGATCGTACCCTTTTCTTCGCTGACCGCTTCAAGAACCCATTCGGGTGAGACTCCTTTTAGGATGACCGCCCGTCCACCAACAATAAAGCTTCCAAACCAATGCATCTTTGCCCCGGTATGATAAAGCGGAGGGATCAGGATAAAATTATCCTTTCTTGTCTGATAATGATGGATATTTTCTGTAATACAGGCACAGATCATATTTTTATGGGTCAACAGGATAGGTTTTGGTTGGCCTGTTGTGCCGGAGGTAAAATAGAGACCGCAGGGATCAACATAACCAATTGGGATGTTGGGTGGGTTGGGAGAAGATTTTTCTAATAATTTTTCAAAGTGCTCTGCATAAGTCGGGATCTCTTTTCCAACAAAAATGAAGTCTTTCACTGTAGGGAGTTGATCCTTGATGCTAGCCACCCTATCAATAAACTCTTCGCCAAAGATGATCAATCGAGGTTCAGCCACATCACAACAGTATTTGACATCATTGCCTGTAAAACGGAAATTGAGGGGGACGGCCCAGGCCCCGGTGCGGACGATCCCGAAATAGGCAATGAGCCAATCGATGGAGTTCATCATGAGATGGATGACTTTATCCCCCTTCTTAATCCCCTTTTTGATCAGAACATTTGCAAATCGGTTAGCCCCTTCATCAAACTGTTTCCAGGTGATCTCGCTTCTCTTATTTTCGCTGGGTACTCTTTCAATCAGGGCCACATCGTTCGGATACAACCTCGCATTTCTGGCTAAGATCTCCCCAATGTGGATGTCTAAATTCCCCATATGGATCCCCCCTTAAAATGATTTTAGAATAATGGAGTGATGGGTTGAATTGAGAAAATGCCCAACTTCCAAGCATTCAAAACCTCATTATCGATAACTATAGTAAACGTCATAAATAAGTTGGCACGCATAGGGTGTCATTGCTTCATCCCGCCCTGCGGGATGAAGCAATCTTATGAGATTGTCACGCTTTTGGCGGGCTCGCTTCGCTCCTCGCAATGACAACTTTCTTTTGGCATTCACTATAATCACCCGTCATGCCTTTTGGTATTTGAATGTTGGATAATAGCGATTTATTTGGAATTTGATTTTTGGATTTATTTAACCCGATCTTTTCCTTCTTATTACCCATTATTCCATTGTTCCATCATTCCTATTTTTTATTTCCACTCACGCCGGTCGACAATCAGGCCATCCTTTTCCGTGAGAGTTCCTTTTCCAATGAACTCAAGCTTATCAATTTTGACCGTGCATATTTCTTTAAAAACATTTTCAAACCCGCGGTCAAGTCTGGCCCGGTCAGGCCCTTCTTTCTCTGCCTCAACTCTCACGGTCAAAATGTCCTTAAAACCTTCCCGATCCACAACGGCCTGAAGTCTCAGCTCACCAAATCGAGAGGACACAACTTTCAATTGACTGGGGGCGATAAACATCCCTCTCACTTTAGTGGCTTCGCCTACCCTTCCAGAGATCCCAGCAAGACGCAACGAAGTCCTGCCACAAGGACAACGGTCTTTTATAAAACGGGAGAGGTCCCCTGTTCCAAACCGGAAAAGGAAGAAGAGGTTATTCAGTCTCGTGACCACCACTTCACCTAATTCTCCCGGGTTGACCTGCTTTCCAGTGGCGGGGTCCACCATTTCAACGATGACCTCCTCGCAAACGTGCCAGCCACTTTTTGCCTGGCATTCATAGGCCACATCACCTACTTCTGTGGCTCCATACATCTGATACGCATCGATGCCATATTCTTTTTCAAATGTTTGCCGCAAGGAAGGTTGAAGCGGTTCAGCGACGAAGCTGGCCCGTCTTACCTTAAAATCGTTTTTAAAGTTATAACCCATCTCCTCAGCCTTCCTAATGATTGCCATCAAAAAACTAGGAGTGCCCGTGTAACCCGTTGCACCCAGGTCACGAATGAGTTGAACTTGATTCTCCGTGCTGGAAGCTCCTGAAGGGATGACTGTTGCACCCACACGCCTCAGACCGCTGTGAAAAGTCAAACCCGCGGCAACCATGTGGTAAGAAAAGGCGTTAAGAACGATATCCCCCTTTCTAAAGCCCGCTGCATAATAGCCCCTGCCCCAGATCGGGTCTTTTTCCGTAAGATGGGGTTCGTAGACGGGTCCAGGAGAAGTAAAAATTCTATCGGTCATCACATCTTTGGGAGAGAATCCTCCATAAGGAGGCTCTTCTTTCTCGAGTTTGACCAGTTGCTCTCTTGAGATGACAGGCAGCTTTTCTAAATCCTTCATGGATCTTATTTTCAGAGGATCGATGTTTCGTTCGTCAAAGATCTTTTTGACTCTGCTCGATTTTTGATATCCCAGACGAACCATTTTAACAAGACTCTGATTATAATAACTCTGCCTCTTCGATAGAGACATATTCTCTTTCCCATCAAAATAACGAGGTTCCTTAGTTTTGCCTGCCATGATTACCTCCCTATATTTGAAGCACTCACCCCCTCCCTAACCCTCCCCCCTCTGAGGGGGAGGGGGGGATTTAGAGCCAGCGTTTGCGTCGTTTGTACGACTTAACATCTTTATAAGGCTTGAGCGCACCTGAGGATGCCGTGCCCAGATAAAATTCTTTCACGTCTGGATTTTCCCTAAGATTGACAGCAGCCTCTTCCATCACAATCTTACCATTCTCCATGACATATCCATAGTGGGCGATCAAGAGTGCCATGTTGGCATTCTGCTCCACCAGGATAATGGTCGTTTTCTGTTCTTCATTAATTCTTTTCACAATCTCAAAAATTTCTCTGACCAGAAAAGGTGCCAAACCCAAAGATGGTTCATCCAACAGTAAAAGTTGGGGTTGTGCCATCAATGCCCTGCCCATGACAAGCATCTGCAATTCTCCACCACTGCAGTACCCGGCCAATCTATTTTTTCGAGCCAACAGGGGTTGAAAGTAATGGTAGACCAATTCGAGATCTTTCTTATAGGGCTTCCCC
>CAZEKS010000076.1:0-8406 GCA_964512795.1 uncultured Syntrophaceae bacterium | reverse complement strand
CTTTTGAGAAGCTCACGCGGCGTGACGTCCTGGAGAAAGGCTTCTTCAAAATCAAGAACCTTGACACTGCTCGCATAAGCAGTACACCGCTCACCTATGGTCCGGGCGATGTCGAGGGCGTTGATCAGATACGTATCGACCAGGTGCAGAACGGCAAGGTGGTAGAAGTGGGTCTCACCCCATTGCGCCACATCTATACGCGCAAGTAATGGTGTTTCCGGGGCTCTCTCTGTATAGAGCCCCGGAAACTTCTTATTGGAATGAAATACAAGAAAAGACAGCCCAGGGTCGTTGTATTTGCTCAATGGGCTCGTCTTCGGAGTACCAGATGACTCTTACTAAAAATGACTTGGCTATTTTGGACAAATTTGAATTCGATGTGCCACCTGTGGGCGTTAAATTCATGGTCAAACGACCAGACATGGTCGAGAGGTTAAACGAAAACATAGCTTTGTGCGAAATGCTCAAAAAGGCACAGGAAGGGAATGTCTTTTATGTTGATAAAGAGAACCACACTTGTGATGCAGGGACGTATGTATTAGGGCAGACCGATGCTCCAGAGCCTTTCATAAGTGGGCAATTCGGAGCCGGTCTAAAGATTTTTGAAGAACCGCGTTCCGCAAGCAGACTGTACCAATATATCCCGACAATACGGAGGGGAGTTGTCGACTATATTGCCTTTTCCCCACTCGATAAAATTTCCTTCGATCCAGATGTCCTAATCATCCTCGCTAAGACCAACCAAACGGAGATTCTACTTCGGGCCATGAGCTATCGAACCGGGAAAATGTGGTCGAGCAAATACTCTGCCGCAATCGGATGCGCATGGATATACGTTCATCCATATCTCACCGGAGAACTGAATTACACCGTGACTGGCCTTGGCCATGGCATGAGGCGAAGAAAGTTATTTCCAGAAGGTTATCAATTTGTATCGATTCCTTTTGACCTGCTCCCCTCCATGCTTCAGACATTACAGGAGATGCCATGGGTTCTCCCTGCCTTTGAACCGGACGGAATGGAATTTGTCAGACGACTGCTTGCCAAACTGGGCATTACCCCTTCTACGTAGTTCATAAACATGTCGATTCGATACCCTGGAATGCAATATCGAAAAGAACAAAGCAGTGGACCAATAAATCGCCACCTGCAAGCCTTCGCAAGACTTCTAAAATCGGATGCCGGTACGGCCTCTTATGGCGGATCGGTCAAAGGTCTGGGATGAAAGAAGAACGAGAAAGGCTCTATCAAGAAAGGGAGAAGAGATTCGATGCCATTGTGGCGCTCCGCGTGCCGGACCGGGTTCCCATCATGGTGTCTTGGGGATTTTTACCGGCATCGAGGGCTGGTATGACTGTCCAAGAGGTGATGTATGATCCAGAAAAGCTCTGGACGTCGCAGTGGGACCTCACGCTCGAGTTTCAGCCAGACATGGAGCAAAACCCTTTCGCCCTGCGTTTTATTGGACCTGTGCTCGAGGCCCTGGATTTTAGGCAGTTGAAATGGGCTGGGCACGGCCTCGGCCCGAACACGACCTACCAATTTGTCGAAGAAGAGTACATGAAGGCCGATGAATACGACTGGTTCCTCGACGACCCCTCTGACTTCATCTTCAGGCGCCATTTGCCCCGTATCTGCGGCCGATTGAAAGGATTAGAAACACTGCCTCCTCTCCACAATTTTATCACTTACTACATGGGCATACCGTTCGGCCTAATCCCTTTCATGTCAGATGAAGCGAATCAGGCTTTCAATTCATTCCGTGAGGCAGGAAACGAGGCGATGCGGCTGGCTGCGTATTCGCGTCGATTTGCGGAAAGGGCGAAAGAGGAGGGCTTCCCGCTCCAGTTTGGTGGGTTGACGCAGGCCCCCTTTGATACGCTGGGGGACTTCCTGCGGGGAACAAAAGGCCTGATGCTTGATTTCTACCGGAGGCCGGGCAAGGTCATCAAGGCATGTGAGAAACTCCTTCCGTATATGTTTGATCTGGCCGCTGGCCCTGCGAAGGCCTCGGGCAACCCGCGCGTCTTCATCCCCCTCCACAAGGGCCTCGACGGTTTTATGTCCCTTGACCAGTTCAAAAAATTTTTTTGGCCGACCCTGCGGGATCTGATTGTTGCCCTCATCAACGGAGGTTTGGTGCCGGTGGTGTTCTGGGAGGGAAACTGCGAGTCGCGACTCGAAGTCATTAAAGATATCCCTGCCGGCAAAGCCTGCTACAAGTTTGAGGCCACAGACATGGTCAAAGCAAAAAAGGTACTGAAAAGCATCGTTTCCATAAGGGGAAATGTGCCCCTTTCCATTCTCGTCGCCGGCACGCCGGATGATGTGAGGCAATGCTGCAGAAAGCTGATCGACACAGCCGGCAAAGGCGGTGGCTTGATCATGGATGCCGCAACCGGTCTTGATGATGCGAAGATAGAGAACGTGCGGGCCATGTTCGAGTTTACGAGAGAGTATGGGGTGTACTAAAGATCGCTCTAAGGTCCCCATGGGCGTCATTTACATCTATAGCGAAAACCTGCAACTAAATCCTAAAACTCCTTTTCTAAAAGTTTCTTTCTTAAATCTAACGAGAGACCAATTTGGCAAAGCATACTCGATTGCAATTGGTAATCAATAGGTGATCATTATCCCGCGACTTAAAGTTTTGATATGTTTTTCAAATCGAATCCTTTTGGCAGGTGCACATATTGGCAAGATATCTGGCTATCGGGAAGGTGGAATTTTTAACTCATCGCGTGTGTTACTTCGAGATTTTTGTAAATCGCACCTCCATGCAATATTTCAACCCATAACAAACGGAACGAATCTTATACAAATAGGGCATGGTCCGTCCAAGTACCTTTCTGTGGTACCCGGTTGTTGCCTCTTTCTTCACTTCAGCCCTGCCTTGCGGAGCAAAGCGAAATGATGTTCTTTGTGCGTCGGGTCTTTGTACATTGTAAGGAATCTTTCACTCTTCATGGAAAAATTGGGCTTCATTTTCAGAACTTCTTCGGCTTGCGCCTTAGCCTTATCGATCTGGCCGAGCCCTGCATAAGCCTCAGCCAAATGTAGACGCGCAAAAAAGGGGTTGAATTCACCTTTACGACTTCGGTCGAGCATGACCTCGCATGCTTCGATTGCTTGTTGATAGCGTCCAGTTAAGAGGCACGAGGCAGCCAGGTATCGTAGGTATGGGGCAGGATAATAGGGGCATATGCGCATGGCCGTCTTGATCAGCGCAATGCACTCGTCGAGTCTACCGGCACCATGCATAATAGTCGCGAAGGCGAATATCATGGTAGGATCGTTAGGATTGATTGCGAGAGCCTTCTCGCCATATCGGATGGCCTCATCATACCTGCCCTGCGCCCAGCGTATAACGCCCATCAAGGCTTGAGCTTTGGCAGTGGAATCATTTATGGATAGGCCATTTCGCGCACATTCCTCGGCTCTTTTCAGGGACTGGAGAGGCGTGGTACTCCACCCGTTGAATACATCCAGAAAATGGGTATAGCCCGAGATCGCCCATGCCCCGGCGAAATTTGGATCCAACTCAATGGCTCTCTCTGCCCACTGCCGGGCAGCAGCATTGTCCTCTTTTGAGGACCGAAAAAAGTGTTCCTCAGCACGCCAGAAGCATTCCAGGGCTTTGAGATTGGAAGTCGTCCCGGCTATTCCACTTGCATACTCCCCTTCAGTCAGTTTCACTTGAAGTGCCGTCATGATCTGCCTTGCAATCTCATCCTGTAGGATAAATAGGTCTTTCAGGTCCCTGTCGTACCTCTCCGACCAAAGGTGAACCCCCTTGATTGCATCAATGAGTTGAACCAGGATCCGCACCCTGTCTTTTGTTCTCTGAACACTGCCCTCCAGCACGTACCGGACTCCCAGTTCTTCTGCTACCTGCTTAACCTTTACAGGCTTGCCCTTGTAGAAAAAGGTTGATTGCCTAGATATCACAAATAAGCGGGGGGCTCTGGAGAGAACCGTAATAATGGTCTCGGTGATCCCATCGCTGAAGAACTCCTGCTTGGGGTCTTCGCTCATGTTCATAAAGGGCAGCACTGCGATAGAAGGTTTATCGGGTAAAGGGAACGCCATCCTGTCTTTAGAAGCAACGTCACCCGGATCACGCTTTAAATAGGTTTTCCAAACCACTAATGTCATCGTTCCCGCAACAACCATGATCGCGGCCATCAAGGCCACCCAGCGATACCTGCCTGGCGATAATGTCCTCCTTCTTTCCAACGGAGGAACGGCAACGTCGGGCTCTTGTGAAACACCTTTATCGGGTTCTGCCTTCTTCTCTTTGAGACTGGATATGAACTTTTCCCACGCCTCTCCGTTCAAGGAGTCCTCGTAGATGATGGCAATATCATTTAAAGTTGCTCCAATTTTATCGATGGCGAATTTTAGCCTGATATTCTCATGGCTCCCTTTGTACTCAAAAAGATTTGCCCAGCTATCTTTTTCAGCCTCGCTAAAGGGATAGGCTTTGCCAACCCCTTCCTCGTATGCTTTTTTCCTTCCGAGGACCATGAAAAGGGGGGCCTCTTCCAGGTTAGGCAGGGCGTGTAGCCATTTCTTGTAGATTCTTGACAGTAAGTTCTCTTCCTCTGATGATCCGGCAGAACCTCCAATGGTTTCGTTCAGCAAAGCAAGAAGGTCATGATGTCCTTCCAGGGGGATGGATGTGATTTTCCCCAATCTTTTCATCTCGTTAACGATAAGGGTAATTACGGAGAGGTAAAACCTTCGGGAAGGAGAATTGAAATGAAGTGTCAGTTCAATTCTATTCTTGGAAGCAATATGAAGCTTGAATTGATTAAGGTCGATTGTGATGGGATGAGGTTTGGCATTTTTCGCCATTTTTTTTCACCCCACAAAATCCTATTGAAAAAACAGGAGATTTTATCAGGACCGGAAGCAATTAAAAAAATGTCACGGTACGCACTGTGACAAACCATATCATATGTTTAAAATCCCGTCAATCTTATAAGTTGAGGGGGCTTTGTAGTGCTGTGGACCCCTAAATGATCGGAGAGGGGATATCTGTCATAGATATGGGAGGTGAACTGACTATGAAGTGAAGAACAGACTACTCTTAGTCCCCCATCGGGTGGCGTATTGCGTGCAGCACCGCCCAGTGGTAACTGTGCACGCAGAATCCAAGGAGGTGCACCATGATACGATTGATTTGTGCTCTTGTCCTGGTCCTATTGATGTCTGCCCCAAGCTTAGGGCAGCCATCCGTCGTTGGAACCTACAAGCTCGTTTCCCTGGCCCCTGAGGTGGATGGCAAGCCATTCCAGCCAATGGGGAAAGCTCCCCATGGTTACCTCGTGTTCACGCCAAGTCGCTTTATCACTGTCGTTACAGCAGAAAACAGAAAATTCGGCACCTCTGTTGACGAGAAGGCTGCACTCTTCGACTCGTTGGTAGCTTATGCAGGCGTGTATCATATCGTGGGAGATAAGTTTTTCTTCACCAACGATGTCAATTGGGTCGAATCGGTCGGACAGACTTATCAGGAAACATTCCAACTTTCTGGGAATCGTCTCACGAAGACATTAGGCCCTATACCTTGGCCCAGAGATCCATCCAAAAAGATGATCCGTCGAGAGGTATGGGAGAAAATTGAGTAGACAGCCCGCACCCGCCTTGCAATAGGGGGTATGAAGTGAACTCAAAGGGCAGGGTCAGAAATGGCTCTGCCCTTTCTGTTTACTTCCTTCGGTAACCATCAAATCCAAAACCAACATGCAACTGTAGCTGAGAGCGACAGACGAAGCAAGAGGCCGAAGAGCTTTCGGGAAGGCTCAATATCTGCTATAGATGTGCTGTTTTCAGATCATCCAATATGTTTGGATTTGATTTTCATATATCTACCTGACCCAATGATTTCTACCGGAAATCCTCGACTCCTTAAACCCTTTTCTATTTCATTCCTTTTGCTTTCTCTTTTAAAATCGGAATGACATTTTGAAAATCGTCCACAATTCCGTAATCGGCGACTCCAAAAATCGGAGCGCGGGGATCCTTATTGATCACAATGATAGTGTCAGAGCCCTGCATGGCAGTTACGTGCTGAAAGGCGCCGCTGATGCCAATGGCGATGTAGATCTTCGGCTTCACCGTTTTTCCGGAGATTCCAACCTGTCGCTCTTTGGGTAGCCAATTTCGATCCACCACTGGCCGTGAGCAGGCAACCACCCCGCCTAAGCTTTTTGCCACTTCCTCTATCATGGGAATATGTTCTGGCCCTCCGATCCCTTGGCCCACAGAGACAATGATCTCAGCTTGAGTGATATCTTCTCCTGTGATAGGGGCTTCAAAATATTCGAGAAATTTTTTAACATCGATCGTCCCCTGGAGGGGAGAGGGATCCATAACCATCCCAGCCTTTTCTTTGCTAGGCACCCCAGGGCTGAAAACACCCGGCCGAACAGTAGCTATATAGCCTTTGGATTCTCGCAGAGATACATTGGCGTTTACCTTTCCTCCATAGATGGATCGGACAGCTTTCAAACGGCTCCCTTCAAAGGAGAGGCCGATGCAATCCGTGACCAAAGGAGACCCGATTTCCCCAGAAAGGCTCGGCGCCAGGTCCATTCCAAAAGCTGTGTGTCCTATCAGGGTGAGGAGGGGTTGATATCTTGTGATGAGAGAGAGGAGGACTTTTTGATAGAGAATGGAATTAAAATGTTCGAGTTGTGCATCCTCCACAACCAGGATCTTTGATGCCCTGGTAGCCAGTTCGTCCGCAAAAGTTTTGACTTGATAACCCAATAGGACCGCGGTTGAAGAAGTTCCTTGCTCGGAAGCCAACTTCCCAGCAGCTCCTAACATCTCCAATGTGATATCCCGAATCTTACCCTGCCGATGCTCAACCAGTATGAAGATTTCTGCCATCATTCTCTCCTAATCATCCATTGCATTTGCCCAAAACCCCATCCCCCTCCTGACCTCCCCCTTGAAGGGGAAGGAGGATAACGATTTCTGTCCCTTTATGTCGGTAGCACTCATTACCGAGGGGTAGGGTGGTTTTGAAATTTGACATTCCTTTGAACTTTGACATTTGACATTCAGTCTCATCCTCTCTTCTTTTTCAGAATCTCAGTCAATTGCATTACGACCTCTTCTGGATTGCCTTTTAATATTTCTGCCATCTTTCCAACGGGGGGGAAGAATATTTGATCGATTTTTGTATCGACGGGTTCGCCAGAAGTGAGCCCTATGTCCTCCATTCCGACCTCTTTGATTTCTTTATCTTCCGCCTCTAAGATAGCGGCCAGGGAAACATATTTCGGCTCGTTGATGCCTGTCTGAATGGTTAAGACAGCAGGCAGTTTAAGTTCCGTGACTTCATCGATACCACCTTCCAATTCTCTCCGGACCTTTGCCTTGTCGCCGGTCATTTCGATATGGGTCACAATGGCGGCGTGAGGAAGACCCAACCTCTGCGCCAGCTCCACTCCAACCTGTCCGCAGTTGTCATCCTCTGCCTGAACGCCTGTTAAGATGAGATCAAAAGATTGATTTTTCAGTGCCTGAGCGAGAATCCTCGCAATCAGATGGCCGTCTTGAGCAGCAGGCTGCTCTATCCTCAATGCCTTATCAGCGCCCATGGCCAAGCATCTCGTCAATACCTCTTTCGATTCTTCGGGCCCAACCGTGATGACCATCACCTCCCCCCCGTATTTGTCTTTTAAGAGGGCTGCCTCTCTGACCGCATAGGCGTCCCAATCGTTAAGGGTAAAGACCAAATGATCTTTCTTAATGTCTGCACCATCCTTCTCGATAAAAATATCCGCCTCAGCCGTCTTTGGGATCCTTTTAACACAAACAGCAATGTTCATTTAGCGCCTCCAACGAATCATTCTAAAATTTAAGAATTATTAATAGGTGACTGCATAAGTACTATGTTATTTGTCATTCCGGGCTTGACCCGGAATCCAGTGTTTTTCTGGATTCCTGCTTTCGCAGGAATGACAGCCTTTGCTGTGATTAATGTCGTAATATATAGATATTTTTGGTTATTGGTCATTGATTATTATTTGGAGCTTGGGATTTGGTGATTTGAATCCATTGCTTCAACCACCAATTCCGCTATATCTTTTACAATGATCTCTGATGCCAGTCCAGATATCTTAACGGCATCTTCAAGGGTTAAAAGGCAGAAAGGACAAGATGTGGCCATCACCTTTGCGCCTAAAGCAACAGCTTCCTTGATTCGGATCTCTCCATTTCTAGACCCTTCTGTTCCCCCTTCCGCCCACATCCTCCCCCCTCCTCCTTCACAACAAAGACTCCTTTGTTTTGATCTTTCCATTTCGGCGAAATCCAATCCAGGAATAGAGGTGAGAATTTTTCTCGGTTCATCGAAGACGAGATTCTGTTTTCCGAGAAAACAGGGAT
>CAZEKS010000075.1:0-8426 GCA_964512795.1 uncultured Syntrophaceae bacterium | reverse complement strand
AATAATTCCGGCGGGGTTTAATGCCCCGCTGGAATTTCTAACGGGGTTTACTTCCGAGTTTGGTAATCAGAAAAATATTAGAGAAGAGAGAAAGAAATCGTGAGCGTGGGAAAAAACGGATATCAGAAACAAGCGATGGGGATTTACCAATTGATCAGTGAGCACCTTTACTTTAACCGTCCAGACATGGAAGTTAAAGGGGAGCGTTTTAATTCGGTGATCCTGCTGAGCCTTCTTACCGGGTTGAAGAAAGGAAAAGAATTGATCATTGGAGAACCAGGGCTGGGGAAGACGACCTCCGCAGAATATGTCTGTTCGCTGATCTATCAATTTCCATTGGGCGTGATTTGGGGAAGCGAGGTTTCAGGACATCCGGAACAAACGGAGGAAAAGATTATTGGCAGACCGGATTTGGGAAAATTGAACCGAGGCGAGGAGGACGTGGTATGGACCAATTTCTCCCAAATCCCAGTAAAAATTGTAGATGAGATCAACCGCCTTCCCGAAACCAAACAGAGTATGATCTTGGATGGGGTGGATCGGGGGAATTGGGAATACCTTAACGAGATGATCATTAACGATGAATACTGTCTCTTTGCCACTGCCAATTATCAAGATGGAGGGACCAATACGATTATCGCTCCCCTGGTGGATCGATTCGATGTCATGGTGGAATCGAGGTACCCCGGGGCCAATCTCTCTTTTCTCATCGGGAAGGATAAGCGAAAAGATTATATCCTGAGGCATCCTAAGTATGAAAAGGAACTTTATCTTGTTCTGAAATCCAAGATCGCTTACGAGAAGAAGATTCCTAAAATTGAAGAGGTTTGTAATGCCTATGGAGAATATCTTGAGGGAGCATTAGAGGTCAAGTCCTTCCAGAGACAGGATCGTGATCGAATTCGTGCGGAAATGGGAAGTTTAGAGTTGGACCTTGATGCCAGCGCCTTTACTCGCATGCTTCTTGCTGAATTGTCTTTCTGTGAACGGTATGGGCAGAAACGGGTTGTTGAAAACTGTGAAGAGGGCTGTCACTATACGGGGTATCTTTGCCACCAAATTAAAAATTGTGCTTCCAATCGACTCCCTTCCTCCATTAAGCAATATGCGCAGGGATTGGCATGGTTGCTGGAAGACTCGGAGATCGATATCGAACATATCAAGGCAGTCGTCCCCTTTACCTTGGCTCATCGGATCCAATGGAAGGATGAGATTCTTTCCCAGAAGGAAAGATCGAAAAGGGATGACCCCTTCCCCATTTTTCTTGCAAAGGAAGCGGTGAAAGTAATTTCTCAGAGATACCGAGAGCAAAGCGAACATCTGAAGGATGCGTTGGCGGCCGGATCGAAGATCTTTCAGGGAGAAGATTTGGAGCCACTGGAAGGGGATCACCCCATTTATGTGGAAGTCAAAAAAGACATCGATGGTCGAAAGAGGTAAGGCGAGAACATTTCTTCTATCCTGTTTTTGAGGGATTAGATTTAAAGATGAAATCCTCCAGGCCGCCTAAGAAGAGTTCGAGGCTTCCTCCAGACAAAGAGAACTGGATCACCAAGAATCCCTTTGAAGAATTTGAGACCTTTGCCGCCACCACCCCTCACCTTCCCATGGATCAGATTGTCCAGTTCACCGAGGCGGTCATGGATAGGATCCGGTGGGGGTACGAAAAGCTTTTAGAAGAGGAGGCCAAAGAACTTGTCTGGATGGTCCAATACAATACGATCATCAATGCCTACGAGGTGGCAGAGAAATATGTAAAGGAAATCGACTATGCCGCAGAGGATATTGAGGACTTCTGCTTTGCCTTGGAGAACACCCAAAGAATTCCGTATCTCATCCCCGGCCCAGCCGGAATCTACATTTCTGCTTTGTGTAACTACACGAAGGATGAAGAGATCGCCCTCAAACTTTCTGAACTGAAGACGGAGATCAATCTCATTGGATTTCGGCTCCCGAAAGGGAAACGACTGATGATCGAAGGAGATGCCGGTGATTTCACAGGCATCGGGCTTGAAGGGGGAGAATTGGTCATTGAGGGAAATGCAAAGAACTGGACAGGGGCAGGGATGAGAGGGGGAAAGATTCTAATCAAGAAGAACATCGGCCTCCACACGGGTGAATGGATGATGGGAGGAGAGATCTATGTCGGGGGAAGAATAAGGGGGCTGGGAAATATTGTCGACGGGAAGGTCTACGAGAGGGATAAACTTGTTTATCCTGGAAAGGTGCGGTATCCCAATCTCTATTATTAAGAATGAAGAGAAGATGTAAGTAAGCCCCGTTAGAAATTCCAGTCGTTACGACTCGAAACCGAGCGGGGCATTAAACCCCACCGGAATTATTTAAAATGTATCTACGCCGCAAAGCTGTGGCGCATTATTTCTAACGGGGTAAGCCTCAGCGATTAAGTATGGAAGAGAAGAATTTACAATCGATCATTGAAGAGATTTGGCCCAAGTTAAAGAAAAAGCATCTCTACCCTGAAATTCCTATGCCCAAGGTCCGGGAAACCCCTGACCCTAAACAGCGTGAGGCTGAAGAGGATGAAGGCGTTGGGTTGGAGATGAAACAGAAGCAGATGACCATCCGTAGCGCTTTTGTTTCACAGATGAAAGGCAATATGTCGGAGAAAAGAATCGTCGAAGCTCTTCTTGATCATGGCATTACGCATTACACCTTCTGCCCATGGGATTTCCACACCCATCTCAGGCTTTATTCAGAGGCCAAGAAAGTGGTGGGTGATAAAGAATTGGCCAAACAGGTGTCGAATCACTTTATCGATGTCATTGCAGATACACATTGTGTGAAAAAGAGGTTTACGGAGATCCCAGAATTGCATCGAAACCTGAAAAAAGGGACGGTCGGGGAAGTCATCGCCAACCTTTACCAAAAGATTTGGGGAATCGATTTGGGAATTCCACCCTCCAACATGAGTGTGAAAGGACATGCGGATATTGTCCGGAGACTTGCACGAATTCCCTATTTGGATCGCTCACGGTGGGGAGAGAGTATTAAAAAGTTTGCCCGCTCTCTCAAACCCCTTCTCGTTGAAGAACAGAAACAACAAGGGGCCCAGGGAGGGAGCGGGGAACACAATCCTCAGGGGGATCACGATTTGAACCATTACTCCAACGAAGAGATCGATCAGGGTTTGAGAGATTATGCCAGAGAAACCATGGCTTTGTCCGAATTCAAAGATGTCGTGGAGGACTTTTCTGATGAACTCAAAGAAGCAGGTTATGGAACGGAAGGGGGGATGGGAAGAGGTCAAGGGAATCCCATCGATGCAGACGTCCTTTTCTATATGAAGTTGGCGGAAAATTATTCGATCCCTCTGAAGAAAGTCTCTTTGGAGGAGAAGGGGTCTTTGCATCCCCATTCTCATTCTCCCTGGGAGATTGGGTCACCCTTTCAAGAGGTGGATATTTGGACCAGTTTTGGGAAGATCATGCCAGGCATCACTCAGATTTGGACAAAAAGGGAAGGGAAAGGGAGAGGGAAAATGGAAGGCACTCCGGATTGCTTAATTGCCATCGATTCTTCAGGAAGCATGATCAATCCTCGGAAAAGCCTCTCCTATGCTGTCTTGGGAGCAGCCTGTGCCACCAATGCCTATCTTCAAAATGATTCAAAGGTGGCCGTCTATAATTTCAGCGATGCCCCCATGGGGGGAAAGGATATTTTGAATTATACGGACCGGCAAGAGGACATCTACCGTGTCCTTTGTAAATATTTTGGCGGTGGGACGGCGTTGGATTTAGAGGATTTGATGCCGTTGATCCGGGGAAGGAAAGACTTGGATCTCTTAATCATTACCGATATGAAAATTACTAATCTGGAATCATTGATCGGATTTTTTGGACAAATTCAAAACCGGGTGACGGCCGTTCACATTGGAGATAATCCTTATGCAGCCCGATTTGAAAAGGCTGTGGAGAAAAGGAAAAATATCAGTATTTATACCGTTAAACGGAAAGAAGATATTCCTCACATTGTTCTCGGAAGGATAAAGGATTATTTCAGTCCGAGTCATATGAAATAAATAATGAAATAAATAATTCTTGACTCTTCTCCTTCAAATCCTGTAATTTACTTTCAGATGATTTTTCCCAATAAGAAGAAGAGCAGGGGAAACCCCATCGTATGGATCAAAGGAGCCTATCCATGGAACAAGAGATTTTAGAGGCAAGGTACACCCATCAAGAAATTATCCGGAAGTATAACTGGATTGCGCCGATCTATGATTTGTTTGGAATTTTTATGGAGTCAAAAGCCCGTCGACGGGCGTTGGAGATCGCGGCGATTCAGAATGGAGAGAAAATTTTGGAAGTTGCCCTTGGAACCGGGCTCAATTTTGTCGAAATACTGAAGAGGAACCCAAATGGGTGGGTAGATGGAATTGATGTCTCCTTGAAGATGGTGGAGAAGGCGAGAAGAAGGGTTTGTAAGACAGGGCAAAAGAATTATACCCTCTATCTTTGCGATTGCCGCCATCTTCCTTTCGATGACGGAACATTTGATGTCATCACGAACCAATACCTCTTAGATATCCTCCCTGTTGAAGATTTCATTCCCATTCTTTTGGAATTTTGGAGAGTTCTCAAGGAGGGGGGCAGAATTGTTTTAGTCAACATGACAAAGGGGGAGAGATGGTTGAATCAGATTTATGAAGGGATTTACAAACTAAAGCCTCCTCTCTTAGCTGGATGCAGGGGGGTGATGGCCCAACCTTTTCTCGAAAAGATTGGGTTTAGTGAATTTCAAAGGGAATTTGTATCCCAACTTGGATTTCCTTCAGAGGTAGTGCGGGGGGTGAAGAAAAACGGTTTGGGTTAAAAATGATCAATGCCCTCTAAAATGGTTAGGAGTTATTTTTAGTAAAGATTAGGCATTGTGCTAATAAATTGTAGAATAGGCCGTTTTTAGTTAAAAGATTAAGGTTTTCAACAGAGTATTCACAAAATATGTGGGAATTAAATCTAAGGCCCCGTTTTATTTAAAAAATTCAAAAGGGATCAGTTAGAGGAGGGCCATAACTGATCCCGGTCGGCACATCAAATGGGTGTTAAACAAGGAGGTGATATGGTTTCATGTACCGACTAATTATTATTAATATATTCTATAAAGAAAATCAATAACAGGAAAGTATTTGGCATAAGAATTGCTGGAGGAACGGTTATGAAACAAATTTTAGCTATTATTCTTTTTATCTTTTTTATTTTTGAAATCTCTTTTGCAGAGGTTTACAAATGGGTCGATGAAAAAGGTATGTCCCATTTCACAGATGATATCATGCAGATTCCAGAAAAAAATCGACCTAAGGCCGAAATCATTAAATTGTCTGAAGAGGCAGGGAAGGAAGAATCTAAAGAGGAAGGGGAAGTGCAGCCTAAGGGAAAAGAGGAGACCCAGGGGGATCGATTGGGCAGGGGAGAAATCTATTGGAAGGGGCGTGTGGAGGAATGGAGAAAGAAATTGAGAGAACGACAAGATCGATTGGAGACCTTGAGAGCGAAATATAATGAGTTGACAATGAAACATAACGATTCAAAAAGCACGGCAGAGAGGGGGAATCTGCGAAAGGAAAGAGACCAGGTCAAGATTGAAATGGATCAATGTAAAATTCAAGTCGAAGAAGCCAGGGAGATGCTGGAAAAAAAGATTCCAGAAGAAGCTGAACTTTATAAAGCAAAGCCAGAATGGGTAAAATAGTGAAAATATTTCATAGGCGTTAAAAAAAGTATTGATTAAATAATAATCGATTGAAAATCTTGTAACTTCCTTTTGTCAAAGAGAAATTCTCTGCGCCCCACTTTCAATATCCTTGATCGAATCATAAAAGTATGACAATTTGTGAAAAGGTTTAGAGAACGATTGAATTGGTATTGTTTTTGCTTATATAAATTAATCTACAAATATTAATTAGACATGATAAAATATTGACCAAAATAAGGGGGAAAAGGGAGCTTCATGATACAAAGAGGAGAAATGGCATTAAAAATGCAAATTTAACCGGAGAATCTGATCAAAAATGGACAAAATGAAAAATAATAAATTTAGTTCACAGACCAAAATGGGTGTCCTCGCCATTGAAAAGAGGAAATACCCAAGGTTTAGCGTGGAACTGCCCCTCAATTATTCCCGTGCCGATGCGAAAGAAACATTAGGGGGAATGGTAGCGAATGCAAGCGAGGGTGGACTCCTCGTCTACCTGCCTGAAAGGATCGAGATAGGAGCTTTATTGAAAATTGAGATATTATATGTAAAAGGTTTAGAATTAGACACCATTAGAGCGGTGGCAAAAGTAGTTTGGTGTGATTTGGCTGCCATGGAAAGTTGGGGCGAGCACCGATATGGACTGCAGTTCAAATATATTGATCAAAAAGACTTTGATCAGTTGACGAGTTTATTGAAAGAGGTGGGGAAATAAGAACATGGCGGAAGCGAAAAAATATCTCTTTTCCAAAGTAATAGAGTTAGAAAAAAAATATGTTGAACTATTTTAATAAATTATATAAAAATAAGGAGGGAAACATGAATCCGCCCCGTTCGGGCATCGCTGAGAGGGGACCCTAATTTTTTCATCCTAAAGAAGGCGACTAAAAATCTCCCTTGATACAGTTTAGGAAAAACCTGCTCAGCAAAAAAGGAATATCATGGTTAGATTAAATCCTGAAGAAGGGAGATATCGAGTCCTCCTCCTTGGTATTGGGAATAACAACGAAGAAGAAAAAAGCTCCTTCTGCCATAACATTTCTAAACATTACAGCATTCCTTCCCCGCTGTTAGAAAAGATCGTTAATCGTTGTCCTGTTATCCTCAAAAAAAATATCTCCTTAATAAAAGCCGAAATTCTTGCTAAGAGCTTCAAGTCCTTTGGGGCATCGGTCTCTATAGAAGAAAGAAAAAATATCCCACCTATCTCTCTCGAATTTCAGGAATTGGTTCCCCATCGGTTGGCCCTGGAGTCCTCCTATCTCCGGAAGACACAAAGAGGAACATGGAGCGTCATGGGAAGGATAAAAAATATATCCGATGAGACTTTAAATGATACCTGGGTGCTGACTCAACTTTTTGAAGATCTTGGAGAGTTTATTGCCTTCGAAGAAACTCCTCTTCCCATTAACCCTCTGCCTCCAAGAGAAACCTCTCCCTTTAAGGTAATCTTTGAAGGAGACCTTTCTATTAAAAGAATTTCCGTTGCCTTTAAGAATGCTTCGGGACAACCCATTCCAGCAGTAGATGAAAGGAAAAAGAGGGAGTGGGTGGAGGTGGCAATAGGAGAGGAAGGATTTCTTTCTTCTCGCCGGATGGTAACAGAATTTAAAAAGAGGGCGCAGGTCGTTGATCTGACCAAACCTGCAGAAAAAATAATCATCTCAAAGGATAAAACAATCTCAGAAGAGACCCCTCTCTCCTTGGAGCAGGTGGTAGGGGTTCAATTTGAAAAAGAAATGGGAGAAGAAAAGGGAGGAGATGCGGAAAGAATCTCAGAGGATTCCCTTTCAGAGACCCTTGAACCTCTTGAAAAAGTCTTGGAGTCCTCCGTAAGTTTGTTCGAAGAGAATAGCTACCCAAGAGGAGAGGAACCAGAGAAAGCCTTCGGACAGGAAACCTTCGAGGAATCTGCTTCGTCGGCATCGGAAAAAATGGTAGAAAAGATAGAAATAGAAGAAGCAGCTTTGGATGGGTTAGAGGTCCCTCCTGTTGAGAGGAAAGTAGCTGAAGAGTCACGCCTTGACGCTTCTGTATTGGAAGAACCTGCCCAGTTGCTGAAGGATATCTCTGAGAGTCCAGGAGAGGGAGAGGCAGAAGAAGAACCGGAGGAAAGAGAAGTAGTAGTAGTGAAGGAAGAAGAAGCAAAGGAAGAAGAAGTGAGAACAGAAACGGGAAAGGAAGAGGAGGTTTCTTCGTTCTCCTGGATAGAATATTTTAGAAATGCAGTGGAAACTTATCATCAAAAACCCCATGATATTTTTTCGATATGGTTTAAGGAATGTCGAGGGAGGGGTGAATTTAGAAATTCCTTTCATGCTCTTTTGACCCTATTAGTTCATTCAAGGTTTGACCAAGGGAACGAGTCTATCAAAGTGTTGGAAAACACCCAAAGGGTATTCCGACTCATCGTTCCTCCGAATCTTCCACTGGATGAGATGCCGTTACTTGAGGGGACACCCTTTGCGTCAAGAGAAGTTTGGAGAGATTTATTTCATCGAGCACTTCCTAAAGTCCAGCAAATTGGAAATGCTGTTCTTGAAAAAGATAAGTGGAACGCCTTTGATTTAGAGCGGTTGATTCAAGTCATTCCTCATATGGGACATCAAAACAGCCGGAAGGCGGTCCAATGGATCAGCGAATTGATTTCGGATGTGGTGGAAGTTGATTTTTCAGATACTCCCGTTGCCATCGGGGAAGGTCTCTACAGA